>JBAZSD010000057.1 GCA_041662605.1 Desulfomonilaceae bacterium | reverse complement strand
GAGATAGTATAACCCTTGCCACCCACGAAGCACATTTCGTGCCAACTGTGCAAAACAGAACGATGTTTCTGAAAACCGTATGCTAATTAAATGGTTAAGTATAGTGATAGAGTTTGGTGTGAGTTACCAAGATTTGACAGGAAATGTGGGACGAGAGAAACATGCCTGACAAACGGACCATAAAATTCCTGATGTGTGTTTTATCAATAGGTTAAGGATACTGCTAGTGTCTTAATGTCGTTCGTTATTATTAATTTTTCGTCTCATTTTCGCCCTCAGTTTAGATCCGCTTCGCTTACAATGGCCCCTTTCGAAAAAAATTATGGTCTCTTTGACATGACTACTGCTCATTTTACTGTCTGATTTCAGAGCAGTTTATTACTTATGCCGCTGCGCAATATTTCGGGACCATTTCTTTTTCTTGCAGGCGGTTTTTGGTTCTCAATCCACAAGTTATCACAGTATAATGGCTTGTCTAAGTATTCTGGATTTTCACCTTGACCGAACTCTTTATGAGAGATGCGACTTGCTTGGGGAAACGTAGGTCCGACGGTATAGAGATTCGAGAAAATAGAGCATTTTCTAGTGGGCAAACCGCTGACCCTCAAAGGCGTCTTTGACGAATATGATTCAGGAATCCGTTAAACCCATCGACGACAAACGAGAAACCGCCTGTTATCGACGTGAGAACGCTTGGCGGATTCTGGCGCCTACTAAAATAATCAGTATGAAAGCTTTAGTTTAGGAGAGTTTGGCGCCACAACCCCGGCGCATTTCAGGAATCATTTTTTATGACCGAACCGAAAGGCCTCTTAAACCGTGAATTCATAGCCTTAAACGGTATAGCTTTCTTTACCTATTGCAATCTCGCAATCTTTTTTGAATTCCATGATTATTTGTCAACTCTTCCTATACCCTCCATGTGGATAGGGTTCCTCATCGGCGCATTTTCACTCACAGCATTCATTGTACGGCCCATAGTGAGTCCATTGGTTACCGTTCAGAATTCAAGAAAGTGGATGTTCATAAGTTGTTGTTCCTTGATTGCTTCCTTAACTCTTTATAATTTTGCTACCGGTTTTTGGAGTATGGTGATCACACGTGTGATTCATGGCGCCGCATACGTCGTAACGAGCACATCTGCTACCACCAGGCTCGTGTCTGTTATCCCCAAGGATAAGAGCGCCCAGGCTTTCGGACTCTTGTCTGTCATTTCTCTCTTGCCGTTTGCCCTGGTTCCACCATTACTGAAACCATTGACAGGCTATTTCCAAGGATTTGACGGGGTGATAAATATCTCAGCCGCATTGATGTTGATCAATTTGCCTCTAATTGCTTTGTTAAAAGCTCCCCGGACCTTAGATATAGATGAAGAAAACCTTTTCAGCTTCAGTGAAATTGTCATAAATCTTAGGGATCAACGAATCTGGACACTACTTGCCATAAATCTGATCGTGTGGACATCCTACACCGCAATCTTCTTTTATTTAAAAGGTTTCGGTGACAAGATAGGGATTTCTAATCCAGGTTATTTTTTTACAGTTTCAACCTTGACCCAAATGGTGGTGCGGGTTTTCGCCGGTCGCTGGTTTGATAAAATCAACAAAAAAATCTCGCTCATGGCGTCACTCATTTTGTTAATATTTGGCTACATGTTGATAGGAATTGTGACTAGCCCAATTGGTTTTTACAGTCTCGGGCTGGTTTTGGGTTTGGGCTGGGGCATAATTCTGCCAGTAATTAACGGATTTCTCTTCGATGTCTCCTCCCCGAAATTTCGGGGTTTGAACGCCAATCTTGCAACAGAAATGTTTCAGGCTGGTTTTACACTCGGACCATTCTTGGGTGGTCTGGTTTTGTTTAGTTACGGGTACTTGCCTCTATTTGTGCTGAGTGGTCTGGTGTTGTTAACAGGAATCCCGTTGACATTGCTTTTGACCAAAGAGAGGCGATTTGTCAGGGACAGACTTGTTGGGAGCAAACCTTCGGGGAGTTGATTTTACAAACAGGGTAGTGACGGATCGCCTCGTATGCTTCACGCCGAAGACCGGCGACGGCGTCTTCCTGCCGACTGGAAAGCTTAGTAGAGTTTCTTAGGGAGGAGTTCGGTGGAAAATTCGTATACACCAATGAACGCGGACATCCAGCGATTGATGAAAAACTACTTGAAGAATTTGCAAAGCTGTCACCAACACTTCCGAATGGACATTTCGGATTATCCAGACAATATATTTTCCTGGATGATGGACCATGCCTAAGATGTAAGATCGCTCTGTAATAAAAGTTTTGGATATAGTACAATTAGCTTCAAGATAGCGTAGCGTTGATTGAGGATTACACAGAGATTTCCTCGTATTCCTGGGAAATCTACGGAGGTTTATTGACGTGAAAGTCCTTATGATTACGTCTGAAGTGACGCCATTTGCGCAAACTGGTGGGTTGGGCGAGGTCCTATCCTCTCTACCGGTTGAATTGGCTTCTTTGGGAGTTGAGATTGACGTCCT
>JBAZSD010000056.1 GCA_041662605.1 Desulfomonilaceae bacterium | reverse complement strand
CGCTGTTGAGATTAGAAACGGCCGTGTAACCGAAAAAGAAAACGATGTCGCAGAGAAGGTGGCTGAAAAATTGGGGCTTCGAGCCACGGCCGGTAGCGATGCCCACGAGATAAGCGCATTAGGAACATGGGTCACAAATTTTGAAAAAGACATTTACACCGATGAGGAATTACTTGTGGAGCTTCATTCAGGAAACTTTATCATAGGAACAGCTAGATAGACATTTTGCTGTCTCGTAAAGAGACTGCAATTTATGGTGTTTCCTAGATTTTGATGAATTGCCTCGAATAAGTTAAGAACTAGCGGAACTCCATTGAACCGTGACTTTATTGCAAATCAGGAAGGTACTTAAAAGACATACCAAACTATTATAGGCTAAAAGTTCACAAACTTTTGGAAATTATAACACTAAATCGTCCCGATTGCCCTAATACATTTACCAGCACAATGGCGCAAGAACTAGGCTAGGCTTTCTGGGAGCTGGATAATGATTCTGATGAGGGGCGACCTTACTAAAAGGAACTGCTAACGGTTTTAGTGCTGGGCTAGAATACAGGTAAAAAAAGGAAAACATGGTCATAGATACCCATTCTCAGCTTTGGACAAAGGAAGCCCTAGCAACTCTCCCTGAGAGTATGGTTCGGGGTTACGAGAAGATGTTCCAGGGTGTGCGAACCTTCGAGCTGGAAGATATACTGGCGGACATGAATGAGGCTGGAGTCGATAAAGCTGTACTCGTTGCGGTGGACGCTGAAACAGTATGGCGTTACAAGATTCCGAATGATTTGGTGGCGGATGCGGTCCGTCGTTTTCCGGACAGATTCATCGGATTCGCAGGTGTGGATCCAAACAAAGGGATATTGGCGGTCGACGAATTATCTAGAAGTGTGCAGATGTTGGGTTTATCAGGCGTGAAATTCATCCCCCACCTGATCAATATGGCTCCTAATGATCCTCGTATGTACCCCATTTTGGAAAAAGCCCAGGAATTAGGCCTACCCGTCCTGTTTCACACGGGTATGCATTTTCACAACGGAGCCCGGCTCATGTTTTGCCGTCCAGAAACGCTGGATGACCTAGCGATAGACTTTCCTGAACTAAAAATCATAGCGGCGCATTTTGGGTTCCCCTGGTTTTACGAGGCTCTGGCTGTTGTTCAGAAGAACGCGAATGTGTACTTCAACATTGCTGGTTGGGCTCCGCAATATATCCCCGAATACGTTTTAAGAATGATGAACGGTCCTTTGGCGGAGAAAGCCCTTCTGGGAAGCGATTTTCCATTAATTTCCAGGACTAGGCTAATGCGAGAATTGAAAGAACTTCCTATCTCTCTTGAGACCTTCGGCAAATTGACATGTGAGAATCCGGCAAGAGTTCTTGGTTTGGTCTGAAAGCCATGAAGCGCCAAGCTCAACGGGAGGCGTTCCATGCTGTATAATGCTCATTCCATTTACGCACCAAACCCAGGTCTGAGTTAGGGATGACCTCCAGTAAGCGTCCGTTCCTTTAAATCGTTACAATATTTGGCTACATGGGAACTCTTCAAGACAAAGGGCTATTAAAATAGTCAGATTTGGAACCTTTCCATGAAAACGATGAATGTGCCGTGTAACCTCATGTTTGAGTCCAAGGAGATTGATGCAATAGAGAATACTTCTCTAGTAGGAAATTTGTTAGAAGAACGAGGAGACAAAAATGTATTTTGATGAAACGCACAATGCATTTAGGGAATCGGTTAGAAGATTTGTTGACAGAGAGATTAATCCCTACATGGACGAATGGGAGGAAACGACGGTTCCGCTCCACGAATTGTTTAAGAAGATGGGTGATCTCGGCTTTCTAGGGGTTCGATATGACCCTAAATACGGTGGACAAGGACTTGACTACTGGTTTGAAACCGTACTTCTGGAAGAATTAGGACGCATTCACGGATTAGGGGTTTCGGTAGCCACATTTGTGCAGACAAACATGGCTACGCCTGCGATTGCTGAGTTTGGCAGTGAATATCTTAAAGAAACCTATTTGAAGCCTGCTATCGCTGGGGAGATGGTTTCAGCAATAGCTGTTACGGAGCCTGGCGCGGGTTCGGATGTCGCAGCGTTAAAAACCAAGGCGATAAGGAAGGGAGACCATTACATAGTCAATGGTTCAAAAACGTTTATAACCAACGGCAGTCAAGCTGACTTCTTGACTCTCCTGGCGAGAAGTGGTGACAAGCCTGGTCATCATGCATTCAGTCTCTTAATTGTGCCTACAAACTTGCCGGGGTTCAGTGTTAGCAAAAAACTAGACAAGATGGGGCTAAGAAGTAGCGATACTGCGCTACTTTTTTTTGATGATGTGAAGGTGCCGGTTGAGAATCTCATTGGGAAAGAAGGGGAAGGTTTTATCTATCAGATGAAGCAGTTCCAGCATGAAAGATTTACTGTATTGCCTATAGCATACGTAGCCTCGAAGGACATGATCGACATGACCGTAGATTATTTAAAGCAAAGGGTTGCTTTTGGTGAACCATTAATAAACAAGCAGGTGTTGAGACACAGACTGGTGCAATGGTTAGCTGAGATAGAGAGTCTTAAACAATTAACGTATCATATTGTTCGGATGAAGACACAAGGACTGGACGTCACAAGAGAGATATCTATGGGAAAACTGCTCTCAGGACAATTGATTACAAAAGTCGCTGATGGTTGTTTGCAGATGTTTGGTGGCATGGGCTTCATGAATGAGACGCTAATTTCAAGATATTACAGAGATTCACGTTTATTACCCATTGGTGGTGGAGCTGATGAGGTCATGAGTGACGTAATTGCCAAGAGAGAAGGATATTAAGGATATATAGTCAATGGGAAGAGTTCTAAAAAGGGAACAGGAGATGGGGAGGCTGTAAGGGATGGATTTTGAATTCACTGAGGAAGACAGGGCATTTAGGAAAGAAGTGGAAGATTTTGCGAAGGAAGAACTTCTGCCAGATTGGGATCAAAATGCCATTTGTTGGCCAGCAGGATATGGGACTCTACCGATGTTTGAAGCGGAGTTCAAGCATTCTTGGGATCAGTTTTTTCTGAAGTTGGGAAGCAAAGGGTGGCTCAGTCTTGGATGGCCCAGAGAATATGGTGGCATGGCATCTATGATGAAGCAAGCCATTTTTAATGACGTAATGTCGTATTATATAGCGCCTCCCTCAGATGTTGCCACATCAATCGTTGGTCCAACTATCTTGCACGTCGCTAGTGAGGAAATGAAAAAGGAATGGTTGCCAAAGATTGCCAGGGGACAGGTGCGGTTTTGGCTGGGCTACAGTGAGCCTAACGCCGGATCCGATCTTGGTTCATTGCAAACAAGGGCGGAGGAAGATGGAGATGACCTAGTGATCAATGGGCAGAAAGTATGGAGTAGCGGCGC
>JBAZSD010000055.1 GCA_041662605.1 Desulfomonilaceae bacterium | reverse complement strand
ACCCTGGAAAAAGCTCTCAGCTTTGAGAGTAAGACATGGCCTGACTTCACTGCGGCCGAATGGAATGAAAAAATTGATAGATACTTTGCGGCCTATGCGGCGGGCTCGAGTCAGCCGCAACCGGTAGATCGGGGTGTGTAGAGTGTTCAGCGATGTCTGTCTACCAAAGAATGGACAATTGGATAGAGGCAGGCTGGTGTGAAGGAATGTTTTGAAAAATAATCAGGAACGAGGAGAGAGAAACATGAAACGTCAATTGTTGAAAAATTCGGCAGTAATGTTTGTTGTGACAGTTTTTTTTCTGATGGCTGGGGTTGCTCTGGCTGAGAAGAAACATTGGTTTGTGGTCAAGGACAAGGACGGTGTGTGCAAGGTGATCGAGACGGAGAAAGTTCCAGAACCATTAAAAACTATTGCAGGGCCACTAAAAACCATGGAAGAGGCGGAAAAGATTAAGGCCAAGGAATGTCCAAAGGGAGCGGGGCCGGCCCCACAAGAGTTGCGCCACCAACAAGAGCAACGTGAGCGCATACGTCATCAACAAAAGCAGGCCGAACCGACGAGACGTCAACACCAGCAGGGAGAAGAGCCTCAGCGCCAACAAGATCTGAAGCAACACCAATCACCGCAGCAACAGCAGACTGAAACGATGAAGGGAAAGGCTCAGGAAAACAAGGCAGGAGCCAAGTCCTCGGGGGAAAAGATCCAGGAAAAGACAAAAGAACCCATTCCGTCAGACAAGAAGAATTGATAGAGCATTGAAAGGGTTCTCGTGTCGGATTTCTCGTGAGACGGAGCCTTTGGTACGGACAGGTAAGACCGATCCGTACCGAAGGCCTCAGGCTTTCATCAATAGCCAGAGCAGTACGATTGGGCGCTAATTCACTCAAGGAAGGCAAATCATCATGAAGAGGATCGGAATTATTCTCGGCGGAGGAATCCTTTTAGTCATTGTGTTTTTCGGATGGTGGGTCTTAAGTCGCCCCGAACGCGGCACTACCGGCTCCGTTAGCACTCATTTTCGCTTGCTCGGACCCAATGACAAGATTGTGATCGACGCATTTGACGACCCCAAAGTCCAGGGCGTCGCCTGTTTCATCTCGCGTGCCGAAACGGGAGGGGTGAAGGGCCAATTAGGTGTGGCGGAGGATACGAGCGACGCCAGCATAGCCTGTCGCCAGGTTGGACCGATCAAGATAGTCGGCGAACTCAAGGAGGGCGAGAGGGTGTTCGACGAACACCGCAGCCTCGTGTTCAAGAAGCTTCAGGTAGTGCGCTTCTTCGACCGGAAGCGCAATGCGCTGGTTTACGTGGCGTACAGCGATCGGGTTATCGAGGGTAGCCCGAAGAATAGCGTCAGCGCTGTACCGATCATGAAGTGGCCGGAACCGTAGTTTCGAAATGTCTCACCCTGGTCGGCGCCACGTGGATCGGAGTGGAGGAGAACCTGTTGACGATCGCTGCGGTAGAGCGCTCAACCGAACGGCGCCGTGGCCCGAAGAAAGTTGAAGTGGCTCTGGGCGCCTGTTATGGGGCCTCGGCCACCATACATCAGAAACTGCATGCGGATGGATACTTTGCCGGTCTGGTCCCGCAGGCTGCGGGGCGCACTGTGTCCCAATTGGTTTCCCCCACTGTCTTCCAGGCCTGACCTTCTGCCTTGGCTTTGAGCGGATCCAACCATCGATCCGACATTATGGGCCAAACCTACTATAAAACCAGGTCTTCACCAACTGGTTCAGGAATGCGTAACACACTAGCATAACCGCCAGAAGCAGGCAGTTGAGTGGCGGAAGGGCTACAAATCCCAGCGTCTCGGCCGTCAGCCGGGCGCCCACCTCGTCGCCTGGAATGGTGGTTTGCGAGAAGTCGTAGAGCAAATAAACCATAGCGCCTGTATCGGCAGCATGGGCAAGAAAGGCAGGAACGCGCTGGCTCCCACTACGATGAACATGTCGCTGAGGGATTACGAGCGAAAACCAGACCGCACACCAAAATGAATGACTGACATCAAGACACTAGCCTAATTCCTAACCCTTTGAAAAAACACGCATCACAAATTTGCTGGTCCGTTGTTCGGGCACATTTCGCTCGTCTCGCTTGTCCCGTCAAATCTTTGTAACTCACACCAAATTCTGCGCCTATACCTAACCAGTTAATTAGCCTGCGGTTTTCAAGAAGATGGTTCTGTTTGGCGCAGTTGGCATGGAACGTGCTTCATGTGTGGCAAGGGTTATACTATCTCCGTTACCATAATCTGAAACGTTTTTTGAGTTCTCCGGACCAAGCTTAGCGCCCCGCCGCATAATTCCGGTTAAAATGTAGGGAGGTTAACGAAACATGGCAGAATCAGCAAAAAAAACACTTTATGTGATGCGGCCCTCCAATGGCCCCGTGTTCATTGTTTATGACAAAGGGTTGGCTGAATGGTTATTATCAAAAGTAAACACCAAGTTTAACCAGGACATTAAGCTGGAAATACATGAAAGGAAAGAAACGGACCACAGAAGCCGGTCCGACTGAAGCTGACGTGAAACCATACAAAGAGAATGGGACATTCTGTCTCCATGTGATAGCTAAAAATAGACATGATCTATAAGTAGTATCTCAGGACGAGGCTGACAAACTGATTCGTTCATATAGGGGAGCCTTCCAGGGCTCCTCTATATCGGTCAATTGGTGTAGCGGTTTCAGAAAACAAAGGACGTTCTATGGGCTTCGTAGGCAAGCTTGCAGATGTTAACAAGCCCGTTTGAACCAGATGAATTTCATCCCTGATTCCGCGTACAAAGGAGGAGCGGTTCTGTTGACTGTTACGCGGGATTTTTCCCGGGACTGGTTAAAACGAATCTTCCACACATGCTATGTTTTGGTGAACATGAATTTATTGGACCGCCCCCGATTTCTTGGACATTACTTAACACCCTTACCTGAGCAACAAAATCCTATTTTTCGTAAAACCTAAAGAAATCTTTAGCGTATCCTTTATCATATCGTTTCAAAGTGTAATCAAGTTGCTCTGGAGAGAGTTTTTCATATTTTACAATTTTATTCTCTTCATCCCGGAAATAAAAATTGCATACAACGTTATGAATATTTGCGTCACCGTGAATAGCCCGTTTGCACTCTGCGAGGGCCAAGGCCCTGGCAAGGTCTTTGGTGCTAACATGATGCCCCATGGCAAACACAAGGTTGCCATCATCCCGGATGCCAAACGCCGTCCTATTGGCCAGATACCAACAATCTCTGTCCATCGTACTGGTACCGTCACTGTCGATCAATGAGCCGAGGCCTATTTCAGAATCGTTAATCTTTCCGTTTGTTACTACCTTGTCAACGACATTCCCGTTTTTCAAAATCAAATGGCTCAATTGGCGAGCGTCTTTAACTGTTGACAACGGAATGTCATCGCTCCATTCAAGCACATCAACCGAGTCATCCTGGTATACGACAAGAGTAGCCATACCTGGAACCATTGGATAGATAACTCTACCTCTGAATATTGCTCCTGCTCCTCTCGAGTGTCGTTGCATCCACATCGCATTGGTAATGGCCACGATTTTTGAGAGAGATTCCTGTGATTGCGTATCTGAAATATTGCGAATGCCCGGTTCGGTTCGACCAATGAATAGTCGGGGTTTGAGCCGGTTCATGTCAAAAACGGCCATATAAACGATAGTATTTGGAAATTTGACGCTGGGACGATAAAGTGTCCTGTATACCAGCGGCCGTCCATCTCCGCCTATCGGGGCGCCCGTGCTCGCCCAAATCCCCTCGCCGTTAATTTTGGGCGACTTATATATCGGGGATATGTCTTCCAAAGAGATTGCGTATTCAACGTTAACAGAACGTTCCGGTTTTTTGGGGCTTGTGAAATTTTCATCGATATCTTTGTCCGGGTTTTCCTCTTTGAACGTAGCCATTCTGCTTTTATGATTCTGAGGCGGCAACCAGTTGAGGACCGACGAGAGCCAATCGTTAATAGGCCTGTAGTCACTCGAAGCTTTTTCAAAATCCCCGTGACCCTTTTTCGATTCAACGCTGACGTCTTCGTCAGGAGACGAATTGATGTGGGAGGCCGGAACCGCATTTGGCGCAATTAAAAGAATTGATACAAGGAATGCTGGTATCAAATAAATTAAAAACCTGTTTCCAACCATGTCACTCCCCTCGAATTAATCAAAACTTAAATAAAAATGTCTCAGTAATTCAGAACGTTGGACCTACGGGCAAACCTGATTCACAAAACTGAAACCGAAGCGGTTGCGGGCGAGGTATACCCTGCTCCATTTTTAAATTACTTAATCATGCTGAGTAAAGTCAAATAAAAAACCAAAAGTAACCATTCAGTTACGGGGGGATAAAATAGCTTGAGTTTGATTTTATTGTCGCGATTTTTTCAAAGATGTTTTAAATATGGCGTTGAGTTCAAGGAAGTTTATCAGCTTTCTTTAGAGGTTGGCGC
>JBAZSD010000054.1 GCA_041662605.1 Desulfomonilaceae bacterium | reverse complement strand
TAGCTTTGAACGCTGTCCCGTGATTCTTTCTACTTCCTTTAGCCATTTTTACTGCTCCTTCTGTTTTGATTAATTTAGAGCAGCTCTTGCACCTAAGCCAATGTCCTTTTTTCCTGGACCATTACTAAATGTCTGAGTACACTTGTGATCCCCAACAAAATAGATTTGTTCGAAATGACAAACAACCCCCACGGTTCATTTGGCCTTTAGCGGTTGGGATATCCGTGAGAAAAAGCAGGGTTTAGCAACTCCGTTTCCGTGACGAAACGAAAAGACCTAATCGGAATGTGCCAGTTCTTCCCTCACAATTCGGCGGAGTACTGTCTCAATCTCTTCCTGGCGCATCGCCTGTTTAAGCGTCTCGTTGATCAGCGTCTGATACCCTCGCTGACCGGCCTTGAGCTTGAAGAAGGCAATTACTCCCGTGTCAATCATGATATTGGCCCTTTGCTTACGAGGGACATCCTGAAGGTTGACTCGGAACCGGGAGCTGTCAAGATCAGCCTGCGTGACCATGGGCGCATCGTCAGAGATTTTCGAAGAAGATTTCTTGTTCATTTTTTATACACATCGGTAAAATCAATGCCGTGTTTCTTGATATTAGCGATACGTTTCCGTTCATTCCAAGTGAATCGCATGAGTCTATTATACACATAATTATACGCGTTACAAGACGATGTATTAACTACACATAATAAACAAAATCATCTTCAGCCCTGGTAAACACCGTGTAGCCGATGGTCAGCGTCACCACTGCCAGCAGAACGCTCATCAGAATTATGCCGAGGCTCGGGAGCGTCCCGTTATAAGGAAATCTGAATATCGTTGAAGAAACTACCGTATATACCGCTTTCATAATAATAGGGTTCAGCATGGTCCACATGAATCCCAGCATAGAGCGCTTGTATCGCACGGTTAGTTCACGGTAGACAAGATTTAAAATCATGTCTCTGGATTCAATCAGGATCTTGATAGAAGCCCCCCCATTATTTACGCTTAATTATATTATATGATTATAAGACGCTAACTTTACAGGATTACTTTAACCAAGTCAACGTAACGGCATTTATACAAAATTCCATTAAGAAAGTCCAGAAAGTTATTTGGGATCGGGCGGGCTAAAAAGAACCATTCCCAACAAAATGTGAAGAAACCAACTAATTTGGGGGAGATAAGGACCATCAAAGACTTGAAAGTGGACAAAAGAACCTATGATGGCAAGGAGGAGGGCTAGAGGAGCGGGAATATAATGTAGGGGAGGGCGCCAGGCTAGACGCGCTAGTCTCCAGAGCAGGCAGAATAACGCTGACAAATACAGGATCACGAACGGAAACCCTAAATCCGCCAGGAGAGTAAAGATGGTGTTCTCAGAGGTTCGCACGTTATCCGACCATTCCCGAAATGTGTCCTTGGTTGAAAAAGGATATTTGATGTCGTAATCATTGACAAATCCTGCCCTCGGGCTTGATGGGCCTATTCCTAGAAGTGGATGCTTTATTGCTAAATAGGTAGAGAAGAAAATATTCTCTATTCGATAGGCTACAGATTGGGATTCCTTGGCATTTTTTTGTGAATGCCAAAAGAAAAGTGTACTGGCCCCTAACAAACAGATCAGCAGAATTGCGAAAAAAGGTATGAGTATTTTTTTTGTCTTCTTGATAAAAAATATCGCCAAAAAGCTCAATCCAAAAGGGATAACGAGGCCGGTTCTAACCGTCCCATAATAATCCAGCGCCACGAGGCAGCAATATGTGACAATTAACGATACAACCCCAGTCAGGAAAACTGAGAATGAAGTCCCGAACAAGAAACTAATCGGGGCAAAGGAGAGTATTAAAATTCTCGAAACTACCTGATGAGCCCCGGAATCTATGAACTGATAAACATTGCCGCCTGTGAGAATACCCGCGAATGTCAGGAATATTATGCAGAACAACAACACGAGGCAGACCCTCTGAAAAAAAAGGCGACTTTCAACGTTGTTAAGTAATAGCCTGGAAGTCCAGTATCCACCAAGCATTGAAGAAATGATTACAAAAGACCGGGCGAAAGACACCCCAGGGGTAGCGCTCAACGCAGAACTCGCAAAAGCCAAAGAAGCCAGCGTTACTGAAATAACAACTTCTGATAACCTGACGCTATTTCCCCTGATTTTAAGAATCGTCAGAGCTGAAATAAATGCGACACAACATAGAACGCCTGAAAATAAATTGGCCCTTTCTCCAGGAATCAGGCTTATATCTGGAAAAAGAAAAGCCTGCTGAACACAGGCGATAATAAAAAATAACCATACTAAATATTTGCTAAAAGACACACCCTGTCTCCAAATTGGCGCATGGGGCATGACACAATTGCCCCCCAGTAATTCGTGCTTTTATATCAATTATTCCACGTGATTTATGGTCTTCTCCCTGATGAGCAACGCATTTTTGCATTCTAACTGATTCAGGAACCTATGCCAAACTAATTCGAGATACTTCTGATAGGTCCGATCATCATGAGTCGGCACTGTCCACATTATCGTTACGTCACAATCCTTGAAAACTCTACACTCGTTCAGCCTTGGCGTATCGAGATGAACCTTTTGATTCTTGTTCCAAACACACCTTTTGGATCCATTCGAGTTAACCTCGACTGCGTCAAAATCCAGGTCACGAACACCTGATTCCAACAAAAAAATGAGTTCATCCACACATTTTGCTCTCTCAACTCTCAATTCCATGTAAGAATTAAATGTAGACAAAAATTGAAAATCGTGACGATTCTTCAAGACGCTGGTGAGTCTGTCTATCCGGTATAGTTTGAGGACAATAGCCATTGTCGCGATAAGAGCCAGTACCGTAACAGCGCCGATAATGGACGTTAGCCTGGATTCGGGCGTTATGGTAATCAGCAAGGTCAAAAGGCAAAAAAGAGCGCTAAAAACATAAAATATTCCTACCACGAGCCTTGGCCGCTTGAACATTTCCATGAAGCGATGGTGTATATGGTCTGAATCAGGCAGGAAGATCTTTCTCCCACTGATCCAGCGGCGAGCTATAGCTAAGAAAACGTCTATTAGGGCGATGGCAAATGGTAGAAGCAAAGCTAACATTGTTGTTAGAGTCGCATAACGCTGGCCTGGCGCCTTTACGATGTTACTTGTCGCCAGAACGCTTAATATGAATCCCAAGGAAAGGCTGCCTGAATCGCCCATGAAAATTGACGCAGGCGGAAAATTATATCTTAAAAAAGCCAACAGGCTTCCCGAAATTGTGAACGCTATGGACGCGATCAGGAAATCGCTTCTAAAAATAGCGAACACCCCGCACGTGATCGCTGCAAAGAAACAGACCCCACCCGCCAATCCGTCCATTCCATCGATCAAATTTACGGCGTTGGTTATGAGAAGCACGATAAATCCGAGTAGTGGATACCCAAGAGGTCCGAAATCTAAAGGACCGTAAAATGGAATGTCCACCGAACCAATCGTATGTCCCCCCAGCAACACGATTCCTATACCCAGAATCTGACCGAGAAGTTTTTTTCTCCAGCCAAGATTTACCCGGTCGTCGATAATCCCCAGGCTCAATATCCAGACTGAGCCTATAAACAAAGACACGAACTTTGCAGTCTCCGTTCTAGTGACCCAGATTGATCCGGAAGTTACAAGATAGCCAAAAAGGACGAACAGAAGGACTTGAGGCGCAAAGATAGCTAAGCCGCCTAGCGCCGGAATTGGCCCCGTATGGATCTTTCTAACCCCGGGGTAAGACACAAAACCATGCGCAAAAGCCAGCTTCTTGGTGACAGGTATTAAACAGTAGGTCAGGATAAAACCAAGGACGGCTAGTAAGGCTAGATATTCACTTTGTATGGGCAAATCCGCCCCCAGAGACTCACTTCAAATGTAATAATTAGTGTTATTGTATCAGAAATTTCCCGATTTTAATACAATTTGCAGGGGATCGGATATAAATGGTATATCTGTTAAAACGTAGTAATAATAACCGATATAGTAGTTACAATGCTGAATCTCTCACAAGATAAAATCATCGAAATCCTTTTGGATGTTAATTTCTGGCAGGAGGATCGCTTCTGCGGCGTTGAACGTGGACCATACCTGGAGAGGATTTTTCGTCTCGCTCAGGACGGACTGGCGGTCACCCTTGTTGGTCCAAGGCGGAGTGGAAAATCAACGATCATGAACCAGTTGATCCGGCGTCTGATCGCTCAAGGTGTTCCTCGAAAGAACACGCTTTACATCAACTTTGAAGATCCCCGTTTCTTTGGCGAACTCACCCCGGAATTCATGAACCGTGTGTTGAACGCCTATTTGACATTCCTTAAACCGGAAGGGAAAACCTATATCTTTCTGGACGAGGTTCAGAATGTGATTGCATGGGAGCGGTTTGTTCGCCAGATGATCGATAAAGGCGGGCGACAGATATTTATCACAGGCTCTTCGTCGAAACTGCTGAGCCGTGAGTTGGGAACTTTATTGACGGGCCGTCATCTCGATGTTGCGATCTATCCTCTCAATTTCACCGAATTTCTGTCTTTTAATGGAATGACCTATGGCGACCGTCTCGACATGATCAGCCGCCAAGACGAGATCCGTGGCAAAATTAGGGAGTTTATGCAATGGGGTGGATTTCCCGCTGTCGTCCTGGGATTGAACAAACAGGAGATTCTTCTCGGTTATGCCGGAGATATTCTGGTCCGCGATATTGTTGAGCGTTACAGTATTGCAAAGGTGGATAATCTACGGACGCTTTACAAATATTATATGACCAATTCAGCGTCGCTCATATCCTACAACAGTGTCAAAAACTTTTTAACATTCCGGTGGATACCGTCGAGCGATGGTCGGAGTATTTGAATCAGGCCTTTCTTTTCTTTTTCGTCAGGCGTTTTTCTTATTCACTGAAGGATCATGAAAAAAATCCCCGGAAAGTATACTGCATCGACACTGGTATCCGGAACGCTGTCTCCTTCCGATTCGCAGAAGACCTAGGTAAGCTTCTGGAAAACCTGGTCTTTATGAAATTCCTGCATGAAGGGAGCAATGGTCTAGCGAATTAGGACAGTTGAACGCGACTTTTAAGTGCAAGCTGCTTGTTCATGCCGCTGCTCTCTGTTGGGGTGGGTAACCCCAGTAAACTTCATAAGGTGTTCTTCTGTCAAGGCT
>JBAZSD010000053.1 GCA_041662605.1 Desulfomonilaceae bacterium | reverse complement strand
ATTTGTTTTATCAATTATATCAAGATATTGTGATTCCTTTTTATTCAGGGACTTTTGAACAGCCTCTAATTCAGCTACTTTCCCGCGCATCTCATTCAATTCATCAATAAGCTGGTCCTGGGTCTTGTCTTGGTCTTGCACGGCAGTCTCCTCATGGCGGGAAGCTATGTATGTGAGAGGTGGGGCTTGAGCGTACGATTCTTCAATATGAACTATCTGTTAAGAGTTAGGCGCCTGTCAAATTATTTAGCATTGTTGAATCCCCCGTTAGATGGCCGGATTGTTCTCACTATAGGAAACAGCCGTCCGGTTTTTCCATGAAAAAACAGTACGAAATGGCTATTCAAAATAACAACCGGAGGCGCCAGACGCGACCTGATCAGTCTGAGTCCAGGATCTCTCGAATTGTAGTTAAGAGCTGTCTCATGTTGTAAGGTTTATGAACGAATCCCTTTGCTCCGCCGGCCATGGCGCCACCAGCAGATCCACTCTCAGAATAACCGCTCGCTATAATTATCTTTGCTTTGGGGTTGACCCGAAGAACCTCTGCCAGACACTTCCTGCCATCCATCTCAGGCATGATCAGGTCCAGGACGATCAGCGATATCCTCTCGCCCTCCCTTTTGTACGCCTCCAAAGCTTCTTTGCCATTATTAGCGGTGATTACCTTATATCCGAACCGGCTAAGAAGCGTTGCGCCAAGACCTCTAATATCGTCTTCATCATCCACCAGAAGAACAGTCTCTGTTCCACGTGGAATAGTGGTCTCAAAGGCCGGCGTTTGCATAGCTTGTTCCGCCTGGATCGCAGGGAAGTAAATAGTGAATGTGGTACCAAGGCCGGGCTCGCTATAACAATTAATGTGACCACCATGCTGCTTGACGATGCCATGGACAATCGCAAGTCCTAATCCCGTCCCTTTCCCCGGGCCTTTAGTGCTGAAGAACGGCTCAAATATGTGCGATAGTGTTTCCTTGTCCATCCCTTGACCGGTATCCGACAATTTAAGCGCGACGTAATTCCCGGGTTTGGCTTCAAGATGTGATTTACAATATTCCTCGTCCAACCGTATGTTTGTAGTCTCAATAGATAATGTCCCACCATCCAGCATTGTGTCTCTGGCGTTTACTCCCAGATTCATCAGGACTTGGCTTATCTGGGATGGGTCCGCTTTGATTGATTCCAGGTTCCCTTCGAGATGTAAGTCAATATTTATGGTCTTTGGAATTGTGCGGGACAAGAGGCTGCGAACAGAGGTTATTTCCTGATTCAAGTCCACGGGGACATATTTTGTTTCAACCTTTCTGCTGAAAGTTAGCAAGCCGTTAACCAGATCGGCCCCCCGCTTTCCCGCGTGATATATTTTCTGCAAGTCTTCGTATTCGGGTTCCCCTTCGTTTTTAGATTGGAGCATAAGCTCTGAATATCCCAATATTGCCTGGAGCAGGTTGTTGAAATCGTGCGCGACACCACCAGCCAAAGTCCCCACCGCTTCCATCTTCTGCGCCTGGAAGAGTTGTTTTGAAAGTTCAAGATGTGCCGTAACATCACGTTGAACGGCCACAAAATTGATAATTTTTCCGGTTGAGTCCTTTACCGGAGAGATTGTGGCGTCTACGTAATATATGGCCCCATCTTTCTTCTTGTTTGTAAATCTTCCCGTCCAGACTTTTCCCGCATTAATTGTGTCCCAAAGATCTCTGAAGAATTCCTGATTGTGTTCGGCGCTCTTAAAGATATTACTTTTTGTTCCGAGGAGTTCAGTTTTGTCGTAGCCCGAAATATTTTCGAGCGAGGGATTGACATATTGAATTATTCCCTGGGTGTCAGTGACAAGTATACCCTCATTAACCTGTTCAATGGCTGTGACGAGACGTCTTTGAACTTTCTCGGCCTTCCGGCGCTCGGTTATGTCGGTGACGATAGCCTGAACCGCTGGCTTACCCTTGTAGGGTAATGAAGTAGCCACTACTTCTACGTTTATGGAACTGCCATCCAGTTTCAGATAAACATCCTCGGCAGGGTAAATACCGCTTTCTCCGGCTATCAATCTCTTTATCCTGGATTGAGTTTTTTCTAATCCATCCGGATGGATGATCTCTATGATCGGTTTGCCTATTATCTGCTCTTCAGTGTCTGCGCCCAACAGCTTGGCGCAGGCAGTGTTTGCAAAAACAACTTTCCCTTCAGAGTGGACGAAAATCCCTATTGGGGACACTTCAAGCAGATTGCGGTAACGCTCCTCACTCTCCCGTAAGCTTTCTTCCGTCTTTTTCCGTTCAGTGATGTCCTCTGATATGCCAAGTAAATATTTAGGTTTTCCTTTATCATCTACAATTACTATTTTTTTTGTGCGCAGTATTTTTTGGCCGAGACGTTTGGTTTGAATTGTTTCCTCCGGTATCTCGACAAGTTGACCATGCTGAAGGACATCTCTGTCCTTCATGGTAAAGAAATCAGCCTCCTGCTTGGGGAAAAAGTCATAATCAGTTTTACCCGACAACTCTTCGCGTGAATATCCGAGTAATTCCTCGCAGGCCCTGTTGAATGTAATGTATCGAAGATCAGCGGCGTCTTTCATAAAAACCATTATCGGGATATTTTCGACAATACTGTTTAGAAATTGCTCGTTTTTCCTCAGGGCCGATTCAGCTTTTTTACGATAAACGATTTCTCCGGACAGTTTCCTATTCCAATAGAGCAGTCCCGAAAGGATCACGGCAAATACCGCCAGCGCCTGCCAAAGTAAGGTGTAGTTAAAACCGCGTTCATATTGAAGGGGTACCCATTTCTGGTAAATCCGGCCAATTTCGGATTCAGGAATTGAATCCAACTCCTTTTCAAGGATCCCCGCCAGGATTGCCCAATCCTTTCGGACCGCCATGCACTGTGAGTTAGTGTAAGGTGTCCATCCTGAAATCTTCAAATTAGACAAATTGAACTTGGCCAAATAATAGTTCATGACAAGCATGTTATCGACGAAGGCGAACACAGCACCTTTTTGAAGCAGGTCGAGCCCTTCTTTTACAGTCCGGACCTTAACCAGTGGGATGTCGGGAAAGTCTCGAAGTAGCCATTCACCGGCAGCGTATCCATCGACAACAGCGACCTTCTTCCGGTTGAGTTCCCGTATATTGCCGATATATGTGACATCCGTCCGGGTGAGGATGACAATGGGAATATTCATGTAAGGCCTGGTGAACGCCCAAAACCGCTCCCGCTCCGGCGTGGGCGCCACACATGTTGTCATGTCTATGTCCCATCGCTTTAGCCTCGCATACGAATCCTGCCAGTTCAGGCTGAGTGTTCTTTCAAACTTGACCCCTAATCGCTCTTCGATGAGTCTCAAGTAGTCGTTGGAAATGCCGGAAGGATGTCCGTTCTCGTCAGTGAATTCGACCGGGGGCCAACTGGGATCCTGGACAACACTAATGACAGGATGCTCTTTTAACCAGGCCCGTTCTTCCTGGGTCAGCGACTGTATGGCGCTGTCTGAGGGCGACGTCGCCAAAGATGCGCCGCCTTGTCCTTCCCGGACCTGGGCCCCCCCGGACACATCCCGGCAAAACAGTGCGGAGCAGGCAATCAGGACCATCAGGACGATGGCCCTCTTACTCCAACGAGGAACAATCTTTTCATCAAGTTTCACGGTTGATCCCTCATGCGCGACGATCCCGTGTTCAGGCCCTGGGGCCGAGACGCTTCTTTTTGTTTCCCTCTCGATGGAATGAAGGTTCAGTAACTTCCTGACGCCGGCGTAAAAATAGGACAAAAGAAGGTTGAAAATCGGCGCACTAGAGAAGATTCATTTCTTAAAAATCAGACTCAGTCGGCGCCCAAGACCGAGCGGACCTCATTGAGGAGTTGAGCCATCCCAAACGGCTTTTGCACAAACCCCTTGACCAGTGGGCTGATCTCTCTGCGCAACTCATCTTCCGGCGAATAGCCACTTACTATAAGCGCTTTCACCGACGGATCGATCTTTATCAGCTCCATTAAGCAGTCTCTGCCCGACATCCCTTTCATAACAAGATCCAGAAGAATCAGAGCTATTTCATTTTTTCTCAGCCGATAAATATCGAGAGCTTCTTTCGCGTTAGTCGCTACTAAAACCCTGAAACCATCATTTTCCAGTATTTTCCGTTCCAATTCAGCAATATAAGGACTGTCCTCTATCACAAGGATTGTTTCGGCCGTTCCCGGTTGAACCGTTGGGGTATCAGTCTCTTCAACCTCCTGATGAACTCCAGTTGCAGGGAAGTAAACCTTGAATTCAGTTCCCTTACCTGGTTCACTTTCACATGTTATGTGGCCTCCTCGCTGCTTAACAATCCCTCTAACCACTGACAGACCAAGCCCTGTTCCTCTTTTAGATCCCCTTTCCTTCGTAGAAAAGAAAGGATCAAATATTCGTGACAAGTCCTCATCGTCCATCCCTCGTCCCGTGTCCTTCACGGAGAGTACCACATAGGCCCCGGGTTTGGCTTCCAGATGGCGGTTACAGTAATCATTATCCAACGAAACTATACTGGTAGCGACTCTTAGGTCTCCGCCGTTCGGCATAGATTCAGAGGCGTTTATAGCGAGATTCATGATGAGTTGATCTATTTCACTTTTGTTCGCCCGAATCATTGTTGTTCGATTCGTCAGATCCAGGTCCAGATCGACGATATGTGGAAGAGTCCTGGATATTAGCGTAGACATCTCTCTGAGTTGACCGTTAAGATCCAAATCGACTGGAATGACCTGACCTTGTTGACATAGAGCTAGTAGCTTCCTGACAAGTTCGGCTCCTTCCAGGGCTGTTTGGGTTATGACTTGAAGCCAATTGTATCCTGGATCTCCTACTTTCTTATCATCCATAAGTAACTCGGAATACCCAATAATGGATTGAAGAATGTTGTTAAAGTCATGCGCAATCCCACCGACGAGCGTTCCCAGGGATTCCATCTTTTGTGACTGGAAAAGTTGAGTTCTGAGTTTTTCTCTCTCTTCTTCGGCCTGTTTTAGAGGGCTTATGTCGATTACGACACCCCTGAGTCCCACGATATGCTTATCCTGGATCATTGGGGAGCCATAGATTAAGACGGGAACTTTGGCTCCGTCCTTTCTTAAGGCTTTATGGTCGGTAATAACCAATCCCTGTTCCTCAAAGACCCTTTTAATGTCGTTAGCCGCTTTCTCGCGATCCTCCTGGGCCGGGAATTGCATTATATTAAAACCGTTAAGTAACTCTTCCACGCTGTATCCTGTAAGTTTCTCCGCTGCAGAGTTTACAAAGGTGAACTTTCCTGTTGTATCTATCTCAAAAACTGTTTGCGGAAGAAGTTCAGTTAGTTCTCTATATTTCCTTTCGCTGTCTCTCAATGCCAGTTCTGCCTGCTTGATTTCGGTTATGCCCGTCACAAGACACAGCGCCGCCGGTCTCTCCTCCCACATTATCAAGGATGAATTCATCTCCAGCCAACCTACTGTTCCGTCCTTGCGGATATATCTAAAAGGATACTGATAGTGGGATTCATCACCTTGCAACCGGCGTGCGTGGTATTGCGCAAGCATTTCCTGATCATCCGGATGAACAAAGGCCCCAATGGCATTAGAGGCTAAGG
>JBAZSD010000052.1 GCA_041662605.1 Desulfomonilaceae bacterium | reverse complement strand
TTGAGTTAAAATAGAATCAGTATATTAAGTTTTTAAAAACAGATGGATTATCAGGCGGGATTTTTCCTTTTCTCGCTGCCAAACCATTCTTTAGAATAAAAGTATCTCTCGGCCGTGCTCAGATATTTCTTGATTGGGTCACTGGTTTGGTCCATGTTCACATAAGTGATGTTTTTACGCCATTGATAACTGTCCTCGTCTGGTCCGGTCACATAATCCGGCATCAAGATTTTAACCTTCTGACCGTCAAACCTCTCCTTTTCCTCGAAGTGTTCGCCTGCCATACTTCAGACTCCTCTCTATAGTTGAGATATTTTTTTGCTACGATCAAAAACTGCCCGATATTTAGCTTTTCCCTAGGAAAGGGGTTTTGATGGGTAAGCCCAACTATTATGTAGCAGTGTCTACTGTAAAGCAATATTTTTTTTGTGATTTGAGATAGATAGCACGATTTATTGAAAATAGCGCGGCTACCTTCCAAACCTACAGCCTGACTGAAGGATGAGGACTCCTGGACATATACGCTAAACGATTCAAAGCGTTTACCATGGCCTTTGCTGAAGCTACCAATATGTCCTCGTGAGCCCCCTTTCCCACCGCTACGTTACCGTCTTCTTCCAACCTGATTGAGGCCTCTCCTAATGCATCAGTACCACCTGTGATACTGCTAATGGCAAACCGTAGTAATTTTGGCCTCCGACCTGTCAATCTTATGATAGCGTTATAGGTCGCGTCAACAGGACCGTTACCAAGCTCGGCCCCATGACATTCGTCCCCATCAACAATCATACGGACAGTCGCGGTCGGAACAACGTCAGAACCACCCATAATTGTGACTGACAGCAATTTGTAGGTCTCGGCTGTTCGAAGCACCTCCTCAGCCACTATCGCTTCGAGATCTTCGTCAAAGACCGTTTTCTTACGATCAGCCAAGTCCTTGAATCTTTTGAACGTTAGATTTATCTCCTCTTCCGTCAGATAATACCCAAGGGCCTGCATTCTCTCCCGGAAGGCATGCCGGCCTGAATGCTTTCCCAATACTAGTGAGGACTTGGATATGCCGACGGATTCGGGGTCAATAATTTCATATGTCGAGCGTTCTTTAATTACCCCATCTTGATGTATTCCCGATTCATGCGCAAAAGCGTTTGCGCCAACAATAGCCTTGTTCGGTTGTACTGGAATTCCAGTGATCGTGGTCACCAGACGGCTTGTATGGAAAATTTGCTCCGTGATGATATTCGTCCTTAGCCCGAAATGATCTCGCCTTGTTTGCAAAGCCATCACTATTTCTTCCAGAGAAGCGTTGCCAGCTCTTTCACCGATTCCATTGATCGTGCATTCAACCTGTCTAACTCCAGCTTCAACCGCAGCCAAAGAGTTTGCTACAGCCAGTCCTAGGTCATCGTGGCAATGAATCGACAAGATGATATTTTCTATTCCTTTCACATTGGATCGCAAGAATTTTACCAGTTCTGATATTTCCGAGGGATAAGAATAACCTACAGTGTCTGGAACGTTGATGGTTTTCGCGCCTTCCCTGATGGCTGTTTCTATTACCTGACATAAAAAATTCCTGTCGCTTCTCGTAGCGTCTTCACAAGAAAATTCAACCCAGTCACAAAGCGACGAGGCCAACTTGACAGCTTTAGCCGCCCGATCCAAAACTTCATTCCGGTCCATTTTGAGCTTGTGTTTGAGATGAATGTCGCTTGTAGCGATAAAGGTGTGAATCCCTGGTTTATTCGCCTTTTCTACTGCGGACCATGCGGCTTCTATATCTTCCGCGACGGAACGGGAAAGTCCTACCACACGAGAATTTTTTATTTCCGACGCTATACGGCGAACCGCTTCTTTGTCTCCCTCGGAACTTGCAGGAAATCCCGCTTCAATTATATCGACTCCCAGTCTTTCAAGTTGCCTGGCCAACTGCAACTTTTCATGTTGATTCATGGTTGCGCCGGGAGATTGTTCGCCATCCCTCAAGGTTGTGTCAAAAATCCAAACCTGATCTGTCATACGATTTTCCTCCGAAAACGCCTTGAAACCATTTTATATTCGGTTTAGGGCTTTTCAACATCTACCGGACCGCCCGCCAAATTGGTGACGTTGCTACTGACCGGCGCGGATTTAACATTTTTTCGTCTTTTGATATAAAAAACCGCTGTTGTTATAGGGCCTGATAAAACATACGCGGCGCAAAGCAAAAATGGCACCACAAAAGGGGCCACAGCAATCAGGGACATCAACAGGACAAATCCTACAGTGGAGCTGAATGGCTTCTCTTTGACAATTGTTAGGTCTTTAAAAGCGTGGAATTTGACTGAACTGACCATCAAGAAAGAGAGTGACACTGTCAGGAGCAAGAGCAATATCGCATAGTGGTCTTGTTGGATTTCGAGGTGTTCAAAGAAAATAACGGCAGTCGCCAACATTCCTGCCGCAGCAGGGATAGGGAGACCATTAAAACGTTTAGGGTCAATTATTGAGGTCTGAACGTTAAACCTTGCAAGCCTGAGCGCTCCACACGCCACGTACACAAAGGCTACTACCCAACCCAGCCTACCGTAAGGCTCTAAAGTCCAAGTATAAAACAAAATCGCAGGAGCCACTCCGAACGAAATTACATCGGCGAGCGAATCCAGTTCTACTCCGAATTTTGTGCTCGTCTTGGTAAGTCTGGCTACTTTTCCATCAATACCATCGAAAAAACCGGCAACCAGAATCAATACGCCAGACCACAGAAATTGTCCCTTGATAGCTAAAATCAAACCATAGAAACTGAAAAAGACACTTGTTAACGTTAAAAGGGAGGGGAGAATAAATATACCTCTTTTCATTTTATTGATTCGGTTATTTTTTCTCTGCCACGCGTTCAATGCGTCTTCAGGACTTTCATAAGATCTCTTGCGCCTGAGTATTGATCTGTTTTTGCGAAATTCTGGAGTTATCATGATGTTGCCTCCAATTTAGATGTTCCAGCACGCCGAAACGCCTACCAAACTGTTTTTATTCTATAACTTCTTGGAAAAATAGACAAAGCTTATCAAGGCAGGACTATACATTTAGTGATTGGTCGGAGACTTCAATTGAGCTATTACCGTGATGCCTGCCGTTACTTTCGACCCTATAGTCGTGCAGACGTGAAAGGTCTCGGGCAGATAAACATCCACTCTGGAACCAAATTTTATTAGTCCGAATCTCGCGCCTTTCGTTGCGGGATCACCTACCCGAACCCACCAAACTATTCTTCTGGCTATTTTGCCGGCTATCTGAACAATCTCAATTGGGCCGTAATCTGTTTTTACAACGATTGAGTTATTTTCATTCAAGATTGAGCTAGATGGGTCCCTTGCATCCAGAAACTGTCCGGGCCTGTGAGCCATTTTTTCGATCATCCCGGAAAACGGCCATCGGTTGACATGCACGTTAAAAACCGACATGAAGACGCTGATCTTAGTGAGTGAAGCTTGAACAAGGCAAGGTCCTGATGCGTTTTCAGTAATTTCCATCACAACGCCGTCGGCTGGAGAAAGAAGGCTGGCTTCATCCGAGCGGGATACCCGTTCAGGGTTTCTGAAAAAAAAACCGACAGCCACTGCGACGATCAGAAAAAGCAAGGAGAGCCCAGAAAAACCGAACCACCAGCCCATAAGTGACAAAAAAGCGGGTATCATTAAAATAATTAGTCCTTCACGGGCTATAGGTTCAAAATGTCCTGTTCTTGTATTCAATCCGAGCTGTCTCCAGTTCTGGGGTTTTTCCGTCCCCTGGGTATTGCTACCGTGCCGGTTCTTATAACCTCTAAAATTCCCAGAGTTGACATGAGTTCCAATATAGCTTCTATCTTTCCTTGAGAGCCTGTAACTTCGATAGTGAGATTGTCTTGAGCTACGTCGACAATACGCGCCCTGAAAATCTCTACAATCCGCAGGGCCTCAGCCCTCTTGACTGATGAAGCTTTTACTTTGATTAATACAAGCTCTCTGTCTACAAAATCCCCTCTAGTCAGATCCTGAACCTTGGAAACGTTTATCAGCTTTCTTAACTGCTTGATAATTTGTTCAAATATCGCCTCATTGCCGTGAGTGACGATCGTCATCCTGGAAAGCTCAGGGTTCATCGTTGGGGCCACACTCAAGGAATCTATGTTGAAACTCCTGCCGGAGAACATGCCGGATACCCGTGCCAGGACACCGGGTTTATTTTCGACCAGAGCTGAAATTACTTTTCTATTTTCCATTTAAACCAAAATCATTTCTTTGATCGGGGCCCCCGCTGGAACCATAGGATAAACCCCTTCTTCTCTGTCCACTACAAAATCTATGATTACCGGCCCCTTTATTTCCAGGCTTTTCCTGATGACATTTTCAACTTCAGAGGACTTGGAAGCTCTCAATCCAACCGCCCCATAGGCCTCAGCCAGTTTCACGAAATCAGGGGCCACCGTAATGTCGGTATGAGCGTATACTCGCTCGTAAAAACGTTCCTGCCACTGCCGAACCATACCTAAATAACCGTTATTCAGTATCGCTATTTTGACCGGGAGCCTGAATTGAACAACAGTAGCAAGTTCTTGAATATTCATCTGGATCGAGCCATCTCCTGCGATATCAATTACTATTTTGTCGGGAAAAGCCACTTGGGCTCCTATGGCTGCAGGAAAGCCATAACCCATTGTTCCCAGGCCACCTGAACTCAAGAAAGTTCTAGGTTTATCGAAGAGATAATACTGGGCTGTCCACATTTGGTTCTGGCCCACTTCAGTGGTGATGATCGCGTTGCCTTCAGTCAATTCATAGAGTTTTTCGATCACGAATTGCGGCTTGATGACCTCTGTTGTTCTATCAAAACGCAATCTCTGCTCGTTTCTCCAAACCGTCAATTTTGAATGCCATTCTTTAATCTTTTCGTCCGCCCTTGCTGATCGTCCCTTATTTTCGAGTTCTTCAACAAGTCTGGACAGACCATCTTTGGCGTCACATACAATCGGAACATCAACTACTATGTTTTTTTGAATTGATGTCGGATCAATATCAATATGAATTATTTTCGCGTGTCGAGCGAACTCTTCCACTCGCCCGGTAACTCTATCATCAAACCGCGCCCCTACGGCGAGCAAAAGGTCGGAGTTGTCTACCGCCATATTGGCCCGATAGGTTCCATGCATTCCCAGCATACCCAGGAAAAGAGGATGAGTAGCGGGGAAGCAGCCCAACCCCATCAATGTGGTAGTAACCGGGAAATTTAGCATTGTGGCTAACTTGAAGAGTTCCTGGCTAGCATCGGAGGTTATAACACCCCCGCCGGTATAGATTACTGGACGCTCCGCCTGGCGAATTAATTCAGCGGCCCTTTTTACAGATGGTAGATGGGCTTTGACATTAGGTTTGTAACTCGGCGTTTCAATTTTGTCAGGATATTCGAACTTGACCTTTCTTTGCATGACATCTTTGGGTAGATCAATCAGCACGGGGCCCGGTCTGCCGGTGGTCGCGATAAAAAAAGCTTCCTTGATCGTAACAGCGAGATTTTCCGTTTCTGAAACCAAATAATTGTGTTTGGTGCATGGCCTAGTTATGCCTACAATGTCAGCTTCCTGAAACGCGTCGTTGCCAATTAGAGGGGTTGGGACCTGGCCGGTGAAAACTATGACAGGAATTGAATCCATATAGGCTGTCGCTAAACCGGTCACCGTATTGGTACCGCCTGGTCCTGACGTTACCAGACATACTCCCGGTCGTCCCGTAGCCCGGGCATACCCATCGGCCGCGTGGACAGCCGCCTGTTCATGCCTAACAAGAATAAATTTGAAATCATCTTCAAATTCTCGAGCCAGCGTATCAAAAATATCGATAACACTGCCGCCCGGATACCCAAAAATGGTATCTACGCCCTCTGCTTTCAGAGAACGTAATAACACCTGCGCTCCGCTGATTTTCAATTTCTTACCATTTGATCAGGAAACGAGATTTCGATAGTTTGTGTAGATCTTTCCGGCTATCTGTACCTGACGAGAATTTTCTCTATCTGATCTCGGCCCCGAAGTTTCTTTTTTTGTAATGTCTTGCGTTCCAGTTCTTCGGAATGTGAAAGGTAGAGCCTTTTATTGAAACTTTGGAGTTGTTCCTCGTATTCAAGATGTTCTTGCCACAATTTTGATAGCGCAGGATCTTTCTCTTTCCAGGTATTGATTAGTTCCAGGTCGCTGCTTTCCATGACAAAACCTTTAAATGGAATGTTTTAGACATACTTTGATTCCTATACGCGTCGAACAAAATTTTGTCAATAAATAGCCTCCAATAAGGTTTTCTGTGTTTTCAAAAACTTCTCCTTTGTTGAGTCATACTGTCGGCAAAATTTTCATGTTTGAAAGTACTTGCGAAAAGCCGACGCGGGGCGTTATTGTAGTCGGCGAAACAATCCATTTATAGCTCTTCGTTATTAGCGAATTACGGCGATCCCTGGGTTGTGTGAGGGTCGCTCGTTCCTGACTTTATCTTTATTAAG
>JBAZSD010000051.1 GCA_041662605.1 Desulfomonilaceae bacterium | reverse complement strand
AGGATACAGACCCTTAAAAAGTTGAGTCTTGGGTCTGTCGACCCGACGAAAAACCAAGGCTAGCCCTCCAACGGTCGTGAAAAAGCCGAGAATCACTCCCCGCCAAAATCGCGTGGTGGATTTTGGTCTACGACTATTGCTTTCTTGTTTTGTTTCACCTATACTCGTCGAATTAATAAACGGATATGTGTGCCGTCACATGATCCTGAGAATTATTTGTGCCAATCAGGCTCGTTCCTATTGATTTCTACTACTCTAACAATATTTCACTATACTGTCTTTGACGAATCAGAAAATATACGGTAATTTCGTTCACCGATTAAAGCTCCTTTTAGACCGGGATGACGACTTAAATCAAAAAATGGTTCGGACGAATCTATTATTGGTTCAGGAAAACCAGGATCACCTGCTCGTCAAGTTCGTCCGCTTGACGCTCGTGTATCCTCTCACGAAAGGAGATGTTGGCATGAAAAGGCTCTTTTTAATGGCTAACCTCATGATCGGTATGTTATCGATCCTGTTATTGGCGCCTTCGTACGCTGCTGATCCGATATTGATCGGCGTTCCGACCGCTGAAACCTCGATCGAGGGAAAGGAATCTATTAAAGCCGTTCAGATGGCCGTTAATGAGATCAACGACAAAGGTGGAGTCAAAGTTGGTCAGGAAAAAAGACTTTTGCAGGTTGTTGTCTCAGATCTAAGAGACGCTTCTGCAGGTGTCCCGGTTTCTGAGGCTCTGCTCGGTCTGGAAAAAATTATCACCGAGAAAAAGGTTAACGCAATCCTGGTCGGCCCCTTCAGGTCCGAATCACTTCTCGCGGGTATGGACATCATAGCGAAGCATAAGGTACCGCTTCTGGAGACTATAGCTATGTCTCCAAAATTCGAAGAAAAGGTCAAGGAAGACCCAGTCAAATACAAGCATTGTTTTCGAGTTTGTCTGAACGCTCAGTCTCTGGTTGGCTATCTTGCTCAGACCTTGGGGTTCATGAAAGAAGAATTTGGCTTCGAAAAACTCTATGTCATGACTCAGGATGTACTGTGGGCAAAGGCGACCGGCCAAGGCGTGACCAAAGTCGCTACTTCAAAAATGGGCATTGAACTCGTGGGGTCAGAGACGTATCCGACCGGAGCTTCCGATTTTTCACCCGGTTTGATGAAGGCCAAGATGAAAAACGCTCAAGTTATAATGCCGATATTTGATATGCCCCAGAGTGGAATCCTGCTAAAACAATGGAAATCACAAAAGATACCCGGAATGCTTTGCGGATTCATCTCACCCATGACTGGTCCGGGGGCCTGGAAGATTTTTGAAGGTAAAATCGGCGGCCTGATCAACTCCAATTTTGAATTAGGTAGCGCCATCCCTGTCGAAAAATATCCTCCAGCAACCAAATTCTACAATGATTATCAAAAAAAGTTTGGGGTTCCTATGGAAGCTGGACATGGTCCCGCTCCTTCTTATGACTCCGTTTATATCTTTGCCGAGGCGGTTGAACGGGCCGGTTCACTTGATCCTGACAAGGTAGCCGATGAAATCAAGAAAACCGATCGAGTAGGGGTCATTGGACGAATAAAATTCAACGAAGGTAATCAGGTAATATACGGAGCTGATCCCAAAGAGACCGCCGCTGGTTGTGTCTATCAGTGGACGGATGACGGGAAAAGGGTAATTGTGTTCCCTAAATCCATAGCGGAAGGGAAAGTAGTCCTTCCGGAATGGATGAAAGCGGCCAAGAAATAGACACGAGGTTCAATTGTTACGTCGGGCTAGGATTTGAATACGCCCTGAGAGCGTCAATTCGTCCTCGGGGCGTAAATTCTCGGAAAGTTATCGTTAGCAAGGAACGAGGCCATGTGGGAAGTCGCTTTAATCTACGGCTTTATCAATAGTGTAATACTCGCTCTGACAGCCCTGGGCTTCAGCTTGACCTTTGGTATAAGCGGTGTATCGAACTTTGCCTACGGTGCTATGTACATCTTCGCAGGGTTCGCATCCTGGCTATTGTTAAACAAACTGGCGCTTCCATTCTTTCTGTCCGCTGCGATTGCGGTATTTTTGACGGCTCTTCTCGGAGCCGCAATGTATCGCTTCGTATTGCTCCGAGTTCGTGGCCTTGTAATTTCAGAAGTCATAGCCACTTTCGGCGTTGGTTTAATAATTCTCGAACTTTTTCGTTACCTTGGATTCTCGGGCTTCGAATACACTCTTCCTGTATTTACTGATGGCAGTCTACTCATCGGCAATACCTACGTGGATTATCAGCGGATCTGGATCGTTGGCGTTGGCATAGTTTTGGCCATTGGCCTTTATCTATTTACCCACTATACAAAGATTGGGCTTGCTTTCCGGGGCATCGCCCAGGATGAGCATACTGCCCTGTCTCTAGGAATCAATTCAGATCGAATTGCCGGATTGAGTGTCGCGTTCGGGTCCGGCCTGGCAGCCGTAGCCGCAATACTGATACTGCCCCGTGGAACGATCGCTGTGAACGATGGATATGATGTTCTGATAAACGCAATGGCGGTATGTATAATTGGTGGGCTGGGGAGTTCTGTTGGCGTTGTATTGGCTTCATTTCTCATTGGATACGCTCAGATAATGACTGACATATTGTCCGGCCCGCATTGGAAAATGATCATATCTCTGATTGCAATTCTTTTGATACTGGTGGTCAAGCCTTCCGGTCTTCTTGGTAAACAAAAAGAACTGGAAGAACGAATATAGAATTTTCATGTATTGAGAATAATAACGATGCTTTGAGAGTGGCGCTCACGTGAAACAAAAGAGAAAGGAAAGAATAGACAGAGGGATCAAAGCCAGATCCGACGACGTGTTCTCACTGAACTCGTTTCGCGAGATGCTTTATGTGGCTGTTCCACCACTTGCGCCGGTCCTTTTGCTGATCATATTGCCTCTTGTTCTGCCTTCTTACTGGCAGAAAGTCTTGATCTCCACGTGTGTTTTTGCGCTACTTGCAATGAGTTGGGACTTTCTTGTCGGCGTCGGAATGGTATCGCTTGGCCAGGCCCTGTTTTTTGGCGTCGGAGCATATATCGCAGGGGTTTCGAACAAAATCCTCGGAGTGCCTATCTGGATCGATCTCCCAATTGCTACGATTCTGGGAGGACTTATCTGCACGGTCCTGTTAACGCCGGTCCTGAGGTTGCGAGGCGTCTACTTTTCCATGGTGACCCTCGTTTTGCCGTTGATGCTGGAACGTATCATTGAGGCCGCGGGCATATTTGGAGGCACAGAAGGAATAACCGGTATCAAGGCGTTCGCCAATCCCTTTGTGGAATCGTACGTGATTGTTTTCGTGACACTTTTTGCCCTGTTCGCCTTCAGACGTCTGGTCACAACTGATTACGGCCTTGTCCTCAAAGCTATAAAGGACAATGACAGAGCTGTTATGAGCGTTGGAATCAACATCTATTGGATGAGGGCTCAGGCACTGTTTATAACAGGGTGTGTAGGCTCTTTTTGCGGGGCTTTTCTAACCCATGTTTACGGGTTTGTAGGCATGCCTTCTTTTGCGCTTGACTATTCAATTCTGCCTATATCCGCGGCTGTCGTAGGAGGCATGGGAACCTTCGCAGGCTCCTTTATCGGCGCTTTCATTCTCGTCCCCCTGTCTGAAGCGCTTCGAGGCATCGGAGGGTTGAGAATAGTGCTGTATTCATTTTTCCTGGTGGTCTTTATTGTCGCTTTACCAGAAGGTATTTTCCACTACATCCAGAGGAAGTATCAGCAATTCGAAAGATGGGTCGAAGTTGACAAATGAATGATCAGAATAAACGTCAAAATGACGCAGACCCCGTTTTGCGAGTCGAAAACATTAGCAAGAGCTTTGGGGGTGTCAAAGCAGTCGTCAGTGTAAGTTTTGATCTTCATGAAGGGCAATTGCTAGGCGTAATCGGCCCGAACGGATCAGGAAAAACCACTCTTGTCAATCTCATAACGGGGTTCCTGAAGCCGGATCAAGGCAAGATAGTGTACAAGGGCAAAGAGATTAACGGCTGGGCGCCATATCGAATCGCCAGAGTCGGCATAGCCAGAACATTTCAGATGATTCGACCCTTTGCTGAACTGCCTTCATTCAAAAACTTGATCATCCCCCTGTATTCGCCCCGAGTCAAGGCGCTGTCCGGAGGTCAATACGGTGATCTTGACGCTGTAGCGAAAGATTACCTGGAAGAAGTGGGCTTTGAACGGGAATCCGCAGTAACATACAAAGCCGCCGGGAGTTTGCCTCATGGGTACCTTAAGCGGCTGGAATTGGCCAAGTGCCTTGCTCTTCGAGCGGACCTGATTATAGTTGACGAGTTGTTCTCTGGGCTGAGCATAGCGGAATTGGCAAGTATTGTTCCCATAATTGAAAAACTCATCTCGGAAGGTAAGACCGTGATCATGATCGAGCATCGGTTGCGGGAACTTTTTCGGATTGCGGACCGGGTCGTTGTGTTGAATTATGGCAGTGTAATCGCTGATGGGATACCTTCTGAAGTAATGGAAAGATCGGAAGTTAGAAAGGCTTATTTGGGTTCAGAATAAATGCTGGAAATCTCCAATCTTATGGTTTTCTACGAAAACGCCGTCGCGTTGAACGATTTCAGCATGAACGTTCAGCCTGGCGGTATCGTAGCTGTCATCGGCTCCAACAGCGCGGGCAAGACAACGCTCATGAACACGTTGTCAGGTTTGATCATCGATACCAAGCTCAAGGAGCAGCGTAAAGGCGGAGAAAGAATTACGATATACGGAAAAATAGTTTTTAATGGCGAAGACATAACAGACCTCTATCCCAGTGAACGAGTCAAGAGGGGAATGGTCCTCTGCCGGGAACGTCACCCGATATTTCAGGAATCCGATCTTCTGGAGAATCTCCGGATCGCTGGTTACTTGCGAAAAAAGGCAGAAGTCAGGAAAGCCATAGATTATGTATTTGAGCTTTTCCCAACCCTGGTAAGGCTTAAAAGGCGCAAGGCGGGTTTTTTAAGTGGTGGTGAACAGCAGATGCTGACAATAGGTATGGCGCTGGTTGTCAAACCTAGTTTGTTGCTTCTCGATGAGCCTTTACTTGGCTTGAGCCCTATGATGCAAACGACCCTGGTTGACGCGATCAAGAAGATCAGCGTTGAAACCGGCCTTACGATCATAATATCCGAGCAATTCGCGAGACCCATTCTACCCATGATAGATCATGGATATATAATCGAGAATGGCATGTTGACACTTGATGGGTCAGGCCTCGAACTTATGGAAAATCCGGAAGTCAAGGGGGCCTATTTTGGTGTCTGATGCGCAGTTATTTATGTCTGGAAGTGTTTGAAACATGTCCGTCTTAAAATATCAGACAATATACGGGGCCTTTTCTGCGATGGCCGAGAAATATCCGCAAAAAACAGCGGTATACTTTCTTGGATCCTCTTACTCCTACAAAAAAGTGCTGGATCTGTCGGAAAAATTCGCGGCGGGCTTATATGAAATGGGGATACGAAAAGGCGATCGCATCCTGATGTACATCCCTAATTCAATTCAGTTCGTCGTTTGCTGGTTGGGAATTCAGAGACTCGGAGGCGTGCCGGTTCCCATCAGCCCCATATACACCGCTTTTGATTTGAAATACATGGCCAACGACACAGGCGCGAAGGCCGTTATCTGTTCTGATCGTAACTACGGATACGTAAAACAGGCTATGCCGGACACTCAACTTGAACAGGTTATATTTACCGGTTTAATTGAATTACTGCCCTGGTGGAAGAAGGTCTTTGATTTATTTGCTGATAAAGCGCCCAAAGGCAAAGTGGAAGAAAGCTCCCAAGTGTGTTCCATGAGCGACGTGATCAAACGAGGGGTCAGGCCGGCTCCCAAGCCTGATTCATCTGATCGGGATATAGCCCAGATTATGTATACCGGTGGCACTACGAAGCATCCTAAAGGCGTTCCTATGAGCCATGGTTTGTTTCTGGTCTCTTCGGAAGAACAGCTTGATGTTAGAAATCCGCTTTTCCCAAAGCACGAGGACGTGATCCTTGCGGGTTCACCGTTGTTCCACATAGCGGGGCAGACATGTTCGTTAGCCACTATAATTGTTGGCGGCGGGACGATGATTGTGTTCCCCAAGGTAAATCTGGACGCCTTTTTTGACGCAATTGAGAAATTAAAGGCAAAGAGCCTTGTCGGGGTTCCGGCTTTTTATCGTATGATCCTGGAACACGATCGCGTCGATCAATATGACCTTTCATCCTTGAGTTATTGTTTTTCCGCTGCAGATGTCTTGCCTCAGGATGTTGCGAGACGATGGACGGACAAATTCCACATGCCGGTTTATCAGGGCTACGGAGCTACGGAAACGTGCGGTGGGGTCATCATGTGCCCGACGGATCGTGAGAGTCCTCCAATGGCAATGGGATTAAGCGTTCCAAGCAAGCAAATCAGGATCACCGAGCAGGAAGGGGTAGACGACGTTCCCCTGGGAGACCCAGGTGAATTGCTGGTACATTCGGAACTAATGGTGTCAGCCTATCTTAACAAACCTGAAGAGACCGAAACTTCCTTTGTAACGATAGATGGAAAGCTCTGGTACCGAACGGGCGATATAGTCCGGCAGGACGAAAATGGTTTCGTTTACTTTGTTGATCGAACCGTCGACGCTATAAAACACAAGGGCTACCGTGTTTCCGCGTCTGAAGTCGAAGCGGTTCTTCAAGAGCACCCTGCTGTAATAGAATCATGCGTTGTAGGCATTCCGGATAAAAAAGTGGGCGAACGAATCAAGGCTTTTGTTGTGCTTAAAAAGGATGTCAAAGGCGTCGCCGGTTATGAGTTGACGAAATTCTGCCGGGACCGACTTCCGGCGTACAAGATTCCTCAATATATAGAATTTCGGGACATGCTGCCAAAATCCAAGGTTGGGAAATTACTCCGAAAAGAAATTAGAAGCGAAGAACGCAAACGTCTCGAAACCTAGCCATTCAAGTTCTTTTCAGCCATACCCACGACCCCTGTTGACCTTCTCTGAACACACTACCGGCCACACGAAAAGACGGTCGTCGCAGATTCGAAGGAGAGCCTTCGATAATTTGCGCTTGACCTTTTTTCGCTTCTCCAGATGGCTTGTTTAAAGCCGTCAAAGGGAGAAAATTAGGATCACTGGCTATGTCTTGAAGACATGCATCGATCGAGAGACTGAAATACACTTTGAACCATCGACCTGTGAGCCGCATCCAGGAGAGATTGAATAAATGATTTCCGACATATTCTTAAACGCGCCAGTAGGCATATATCGCGTCACCTTAGAAGGAAAACTCCTAGCAGTAAACACCTATGTTGCGAATATGTTTGGGTATAAATCTCCTGAATCCATGATTCAAGAAGTAAATCTGTCATCAGTGGCTTCTTTGTATGAACAGTCATCTGATCGGCAGATGCTAATCGAAAAGGTCACTCAAGCCACCCCCAATTGGACCTCGTTTGAACAAAAGATTCGCACCAAACAAGGTATTATCCTCGATGCTGATATGACTATCAGGTTAACCACTGATGGTTATATCGAAGGCTTCATCTCAGATATAACCCAGCAGAAACTCACCGAACGAATACTGAGGGCCAGCGAAGAGAAGTGCCATAAGGCCTTCCACCTCAGTCCCGACTCCATCTCTATTACCCGCCTCTTTGACAGCAAAATCGTATCTGTAAACCAAGGGTTCCAACGAATCACCGGATATACAGAAGAGGAGGTTGTTGGCAAAACCTCACTAGATTTTGGGATGTGGGCTAACTTGGATGACCGAAACAGGCTTTTTAAAGATATAGAAGAAACAGGGACATGTCATAACCTAGAAGCTGACTTCGTTACAAAAGATGGAACCATAAAACACGCTCTCATGTCCGCTTCGGTGATCAAACTTGACGGTGTAGACCATCTTATTACTGTAATCAGGGACATTACGGCCCGTAAACAAACCGAAGAAGCTCTAAAACGATCCGAACGCAAATACCGTATGCTGTTTGATCACACACCTATTGGTATACTTATGGTAAACACAAAAGGGGAAGTCATCGAAGTTAACCGCTTCTTCCTTCAGACGCTTGGCTCCCCCGGTGTACAGCTTACAAAGACAATAAACGTGCTAACATTTCCACATATGGTAGAGGCTGGGATCTCTGACCTCTTCGGAGCTTGTATGATAGAGAACAGGCCAATTGACACCGAACTTTTTTACACTAACAAATGGGGGAAGGAAATATATCTCAGAATCATTCTTACTCCCAAGTTGAATGAGCAGGGATACGTTGAAGGATGTCTGGCAGTAATGGAAGACGTTATGCCTCGTAAGATGGCCGAAAATGAATTAAAGAGGGCTCGGGATAAACTTGAACTTAGGGTGGAAGAGCGCACAAACAAACTGCTGAAGGCGAATGAAGAGCTTGAGATCGAAATTGCTGAGCGTGAGCGGGCGGAACGGGAGTTACAGATGAGTAACCGTAAGCTGGAACTTGCCCTGGCCGTAGCGTCCCAGCTTCGGGTTCAGGCGGAGGCCGCAAGCGCAGCCAAGACTGAGTTTCTCACGAACAT
>JBAZSD010000050.1 GCA_041662605.1 Desulfomonilaceae bacterium | reverse complement strand
TGAACTGGGATCAGATTGAGGGAAATTGGAAGCAACTGCAAGGCAAGTTCAGAGAGAAGTGGGGCAAACTCACGGACAACGATCTGGAAGTCGTTGCCGGGAAGCGAGATCATTTACTTGGTAAGTTACAAGAGAAATACGGGCTCAAGCGTGAGGAAGCGGAGAAGGAGCTGGATGAGCATCTGAGCAAATGGTAGCCCCATTTATCCAGACGCTAAAAACGTTAATATTGACTCATTGAAAAAGGAGATTGTTATGAAAAAGAACGGTTTTGGGTTGTATGCGGCAATAATTTGCATTCTACTTGCGGGCCAAGTCTGGGCTGAAACGGCCACTACTCCCCTGGAGGGATGGCAGAGGTCCAGCCAGATAACGGGAATGACAGTCACCAACCCGCAAGGGGAAAAACTTGGGAAGATCGATGATCTCCTGATCGATCCAGGCGGCGCCTTGAAATACGCCATTTTGTCCCATGGAGGCATACTAGGGATTGGCGAGAAATTAATCGCCATTCCATGGAGAGCTTTGAAACTGGGAAAGGAAAAGACTACCCTAGTCATTAATATCGATAAAGGGGCTCTGGAAAAGGCCCCGAATTTCGACCCTAAGGATTGGCCCAAGGTCACATCCCCAGATTCGCTGAAGAAAATCGACATGTATTATAAGTAACGGCAACACCGCGGGTGACAGGGTTGCCCTAGGGAGCGGCCCTCGTCCACCCTCAGAACAGAACGGCGAATTAGACGACACACTGTGGCGAACAGCCTACGAGAAGATGCATAAACAAATTCTGAAAATGGCGGATAGGCTCATTTCGGGCATATCAGCGAGTTTCAAATCCAACCATGGAAAGGGAGTGATGATATGGATTCGACAACAATCATCATAGTCATTTTAGTGATTTTACTCTTGGGCGGTGGCGGTGGATATTGGTGGAGGAGGCGGGGTCCTTTAGGCTAGGCGCGCCTCAAACGCCGGGTGGCCCAATCCGGTAGAACCATCCCCCAAGAGGATGACGGGCGCCGGTACCGCGTCGTGATGGCGTTCCTGTTGCTGGGCCGCATTTGACCTGGGCAATGGATAAAATCACGTAGATTAGTCGACAACAAGGCAGAAGAACGTGAACTGGGATCAGATTGAAGGAAATTGGAAGCGACTGAAAGGCAAGTTACAGGAGAAATATGGGCTCAAACGTGAGCCGGTTGAGGAATTGGATGAGCGCCCAGGCAGATGGTAGCTCCGGCCGACCCCAGTTGCATTTAGTTACAAAAATAACAGTCCGCCGTCAAATTGCCTTTTTCTGTGCCGGGTTGATGTTTCGATTAGCAAAATGTGATTCAATCGGAGGTTACCATGAGAGTCAGACGCTTAATAGGTTTTTTCACAGCCATAATTTTTGTCCTGACAACTATAGTTGCTTTCGCCGCTGGAGATAGCTACTTCGTAATCAAGGACGGAAACGGTGTTTGCAAGGTGATCAAAGCGCAAGAAAAAACATCTGCGACCATAGCAGGTCCATTCAATACCCAAGTAGAAGCTCAAAATGCAATGGGAAAGGAATGTCCTAAGGTATCCAGTAAGTCGAGTAAATCAACTACTGAGCGGAGTAAACGAACTACTAAGCGCAGTAAATCAACTACCTACCATAAGTCGTGTTATTAGATAAAATACCGCTTGGTCTAAGCCCGGCATGAAGAATATTTTGCTCACCTGCCTTAGCGTCATTCGCTAGGGCTTTTTTTCTTGGGGCGCCACACCAATGCTCTAACGAGTAAGCGTTCGGTGTTTTCAGTTGAAATGCCATCTAAGTGAGCGAATTTCAATGGTTAGACAAGAACTTATCTCTTAAGCTTTTTCAATTGATTTAAGATAGGCGCGTCTGTCTGCAATAGCCCTGTCGTAGAGGAGAAGATATTCTCCTGCAGACCGACGCCAGGAAAAATCCTTGTTCATTCCTCTTTTCATGAGCCTTTTCCAGGCATCGGGTCGATCTTTATAAATCCTGATAGCCTTTGAGACGGCTTTTTCTAGTTCGACTCGGTTTAGAGGAAAAAATTTGAACCCGGTTCCGATATCCGCATCGACATCACATTCATCAATCGTATCGGTGAGCCCACCTGTAGCTGTTACTACAGGCGCCGCTCCATATTTCAAAGCGTAGAGCTGGTTCAAGCCACAAGGTTCGTATCTGGAAGGTACGAGCAAAATGTCTGCGCCGGCAAATATCCTGTGAGCCAACACATAATCGTACCTTAGAAATACTCCTACACGATTAGGGTATTTTTCAGCCAATTCTACCAATATGTCTTGATATCGAGCCTCTCCTGTTCCAAGCGCTACCATTTGAACGTCATTCCGCATAAACCCGTCAAACGCTTCTGCAAATATGTCTACACCCTTTTGACTCGATAGACGGCTCACCATTGCTATCAATGGCGTTCCAGGGTCTAATGGCAGTTTTGCAAGTTCTTGCAACTTGGCTTTACAGATAGGTTTTCCTTGCATGTTTTCCTGAGAATACCTGGTCGCCACATAAGGATCGGTTTGCGGGTTCCATATAGAATAATCAACTCCATTTAGAATCCCGGTTAGGTGGTCTCCTTTGTCCTGTAGTATTCCTTCCAAACCAAAACCAAACTCCGGTGTAAGAATTTCGTCACGATATCCAGGAGAAACGGTGCTCACTTCATCGGCGAAAACAATCCCACTTTTCAAAAAGTTAAGGTTTCCGTGAAATTCCATATGTTTTGGGGTAAAAAATTCCCAACCCAATCCTACGAGCGTCATATCAAGATGTCCGAATATCCCCTGATAACCAAGATTGTGAATAGTCATTATTGCTGAGCTGTCTCTGAACAACGACTCCCCAGCATAAAGGGTTCTAAGATAAACAGCCGTTAACGCAGCCTGCCAATCATGTGAATGGAACACATCGTAAGGTTGTCCCTGATATAGAGCTAATTGAAGAGCGGCTCTGGATAGAAAAACAAATCTCTCGGAATTATCCTTATAATCACCTTCAGGGGTTCCGTAAAGATACTCCCTGTCATAATAATCGTCGCATTCAAGAAAAAGGTAGCGAACTCCATTTTTCCCAACAAACCGCCAGAGGCCGGCTGTGATTTTTTTGGCGTTCAGGGTTATTTCAAGAGTGATATCAAGTTTTGTGATATCAAATTTTTCTGCATTTATACCCCGATATTTGGGCATCAGGACGTCAATCTCAACTCCCAAAGAAGCCAATTCAACCGGTAGAGAGGATAGGACCTCGCCCAACCCACCAGTTTGCGCAAATGGCGTCACTTCAGACGTAATCATAAGGACTCTCACGTCAATAAACCTCCGTAGATTTCCGGCTTCTTCGCCTTGGAGACCCCAGAACCGTCTTTTATCCCCCCAAAGACGGTTCTACTTTTTAAAGGGATTCGTCATACCCCGCGGTTATCCCCGTCACCCTCTTTTCTTTGTCTCCAGCATTCTTCGCTTCTTGAATAAACTAATGTTGGTGACTGCTTTGCAAATTCTTCAAGTAGTTTTTCATCAATCGCGGGATGGCCGTGTTCATTGGTGTATACGAATTTTCCACCAAACTCCTCCCTAAGAAACTCTATTAAATCAGTCCGATGGAGTACCTTTTTTTTATTCTCTGAGAGTACATCAGCCATAACTTTAGCAATCGTTTTTATGTCAGGATCAGGTTTGTTCATTGTAGCTCCTAAAGTCCGTTCTGAATGATGTTCTCATTTTATCTTGTATTCAAGCTTAAAGAAATCATTTTCTTCCGTTAAAAGACTTCTAAGAATGGCAATGTCTCCTTGTGCGAGAACGGTCACTGTCTGTCGTGTTAGCCACTCCTCTCCTTACCCAAACAGAAGACAGCGGCAATTTTTTTCGAAAGGGACCATTGTAAGCAAAGCGGATCTAAATTGAGGGCGAAAATCAGACGAAAAATTAATACTAACGAACGACATTAAGACACTAGCGGTATCCTTAACCTATTGATAAAACACACATCAGGAATTTGTTGGGCCGTTTTTAAGGCAGGTTTTCCCCGTTCAGCTTCTGTTGTGAACGCTTCGTAACTCACACCAAATTCAGCCACTAAACCTAATCTCATGATTAGCCAAGGTTTTTTTAGAACATGGATCCGCTTGGCCCAGTTGGCGCCGAATGTGCACCATGTGTGGCAAGGGTTAAAATCTCCATGTTTTCACAAGAGAGGCCATAATGAAAAGAATACCGTATCTTTTAATTCTGTTCTTATCAGTTTTTGCCTTAATGGTGGCTTCCGCAGACGCCGAACGGGGTGGACATGGCCGTGGCGGAGGTCACCGTGGTTACCATGATGGAGGTCACCGTGGTTATGGCGGGGGGTATGGCCCTGGTTACTATGGAGGGGGGGGTTACTATCAAACATATCAAAATGGAAACAAGACTTGTGTCTGGAATGGGTACAAATGGCGGTGTTATCTCACTCCTGGATTTTATGGTGACTGATTCTTGGAGTCTTTCTCATAAGGCAGGAAATAAAAAACCGGCGGTGGTTTCAAAAGCCGCTGCCCCGAACCCGTAAATCCTTGATCCGTAGGCTTAAGAAGACTATTCGGCGAGAATTACACTTCAGGGTCAACGTCAATGGCGCTGGTGCGTCTTTCATGGAGTTTACTGTCTGTTATTGAAATGCTTTTAACAATAGGACATTTGATATGGATTACAACATCATCATAATTGTCGTCGTGCTTGTGGCGGGGGTGGCCGGTTTCATAGTGTTAGCACGTACTATCTTGAGCAATTGGAAGGCAGGATCACGGGGCAAGGAAGAAGTGGACGCTCTCCAAAGCAAAAGGAACCGGGAGGAAATTGAGAGGGAACGCGAGAATGAATAATGGATACAAACAGATGGGATAAATTTATTCATAAAGGTTTTGAACCGGATGTTCCCAAACAGATTCTAAGCGAATTGTTCCTCGACCGCTGTTAGAATCCCAGTTCCAGCCAGCAGGCCCCTTCGGTTCTTTTCCTTCGTAAATCTCCCAAAATTCTCGGTGTAGTAATGTAAAGTCCCCAACAGAGCGACAAGAGCTAACAGAGAACTCCTTTCCCATCTCGTGAAGGAATCAACATCAACATTCGTTTTCAGAAGGGCGTCGGCTGCGATTATAAGTTGTTTGATGCGTTTCATCTGCAATACCTTCTTTCTCCATAAGGATTTTCTCCTACTGTTTAGTAGTGACAGTGAAACACTAAATATGTTACTATTATTTATAAACATGTTATATAAACATATTAATATCTAATATAAATATATTGAGTTTACTATCAGATATATTAGGGATTATATTCTGGTATCATGACCGCTTGAGACCGTTAAGCTACCTCGGAATTTTCCAATCTCCAGAACCACTACACGATTTGACCGTTACAGATAGGCATTGGAAGGCTCCACGATAGATGACATAATCGGAAAAAAGGAGTTAAAGCTTATTCTACGATAAAATTGAAGAAAGTGTTTCTAAGGAATCAATCAAAGATACATTCTCTAGCCCCGTTTTAACGACTTTTTGTCTAGCCCGCTCAGAAGTTATACACAATGAGTAAGAAAGACACATGGTGAAGGGAGCGGCCAATCAGCAGGAGCGAAGCAATGGCTTGATTTCGTGAAGTCACCCCAGGCGCCGCAGATCTTCGAGCGTTATGTGTTTGAACAAGAAACAAAGGACACCGGCTTAAACGCATAAGCTGTTTGTTCCAAAACAATCAGAACAAAAGGAACTAGGCCAATAATTTTTGGTCCGGACACTATAATGTTGATAACTTATGCTCTATAATTTAAAATTAGCTTAGCTTAGCTTAGCTTAGCTTAGCTTAGCTTAGCTTATGACTTACATATTTCGATATAAAATGCCCCACGTCGGATGGGGTTGCAAATGTGAACCATAAATCCGAACAGGCGTCCACATTTCAGACACAAATAAAGCCCAAGAGAGTTTCTTTGGAATTCTTCACAAATTACTTCTCACAGCTGAATCTGAAGGTTGTGGAGACAGAAACCATGACAGGTGGCAACAGGCCATCTCATGGCATGGGGTGGGGTTTATCTCAGAAACGAGGAGTATGACAGCTGATGACAATGCTCACGAAATGCGTGACAGGCATCCAGGGATTCGATGAGATCTCTGGTGGAGGGTTGCCACAGGGGCGTCCCACATTGGTTTGCGGTTCTCCCGGATGCGGGAAAACACTATTGGGCATGGAGTTTCTCGTTCGTGGCGCATTGGAGTATGGCGAGCCCGGTGTTTTCATTTCTTTTGAGGAAACTGAAGAGGAACTAAAGAGGAACTTTTTTTCCACTGGATTCGATTTACAGGGGTTGATAGATCGAAACAAAATAGTAATCGACCATGTTTGGATAGACCGAAGTGAGATTGAAGAAACAGGCGAATACGACCTGGATGGGCTGTTCATCCGCTTGGCGTCGGCAATTGACCAAATAGGAGCAAAGCGGGTAGTCCTGGATACCATTGAAGCCCTTTTTTCAGGGTTTTCCAATGAAGGTATCCTCCGTTCTGAGCTACGCAGGCTCTTCAGATGGCTTAAGGACAAGGGGCTCACCGCGATAATCACTGCTGAACGAGGCAAGGATACTCTTAGCCGGCAGGGCTTAGAGGAATATGTGGCTGACTGCGTAATTCTGATGGACCACCGGGTGGTGGGCCAGATTTCTACAAGACGATTGAGAATAGTCAAGTACCGCGGCTCAACGCACGGGGCCGATGAGTACCCGTTCTTAATTTCCCCCACTGGAATATGGCTGGTCCCAATAACATCTTTAAGTCTGAACCATGAGGCTTCAGAAGATAGAGTCGGGACTGGAATCAGCGCTTTGGACACCATGCTGGGAGGCAAGGGATATTATCGGGGTAGCTCAATCCTTGTCTCAGGAACCGCAGGCACGGGAAAAACGAGCCTTGCCTCTCATTTTATTGATTCGGTATGCAGTAGCGGTGAACGAACTCTTTTTGTTTCTTTTGAGGAATCGCCCAAGCAGATAGTTAGAAACATGAAGTCCATAGGCATTAATCTAGATCATTGGTTAGAGAATGGTCTGCTAAAGTTCCATTCGATGCGGCCTTCCCAATATGGGTTAGAATCGCACCTGTCAATAATTCACATGGCAATCGATGAATTCAAACCAGCGGCCGTGGTAATAGACCCTATCTCAAGTTTTGTCGCGCAGGGACCCGCGTCCGAAGTAAAAGAGATGGTGTTGCGGCTGATAGATTTTCTGAAGACTAGCTCGATCACTGCGCTTTGCACGGATCTAATACATGGTGGAATAGCGTTGGAACAGACCGAAGTCGGGATGTCATCGATTATGGATACATGGCTCTTGCTTAGATCACAGGAATGCGGCGGTGAGCGAAACCGGACATTCTATATTGCTAAATCCAGGGGGATGAAACATTCACACCAAATCCGAGAGTTCCGCTTAACAGATAGTGGGGTTGAGTTGGTCGATGCTTAGGTTGGGGGGCCAAGCGCTGGAGCGAATTCTGGACATGGATCGAAAACAGCTTGAACTAGAGCAAAAGCGACATTTATTGAATGCCCGAAGTCTATCTTGTGATCCGAAATTAAAACATCAGAAAGACAGATCAAGAGACTCACCGAGCAGTCCGTCTCTTGCGAAGACCTTTGGGCAAAGGTTAACGACGACATGGAGCGGATTCGTAGCAGATAAAGTGATTTCTTGACAGCATCCGAAATACTTACCAAAGGAGACCATCAATGGACACGCGACTTAACGATGACTGCAAAGATGAACCTGGAGATGGTGTCTGGAATCTGCGTTTGTACGTAGCGGGACAGACCCATAAATCTATTACAGCCTTTAATAACCTGAAAAAAATATGTGAGACCCACCTGTCAGGGAAATACTCTATAGAGGTAGTCGATCTAATGGAGAAGCCCCAACTAGCCAGCGGAGATCAAATCCTTGCTCTTCCTACCTTAGTAAGAAAACTCCCTCCTCCCTTAAGGAAGATCATAGGGGATCTTTCCAACACCGAGCGTGTTCTGGTTGGGTTGGACTTGCGTCCAGTCAAGTAAAGGCTCGAGGAGGCCCCACCATGAATCAAGAACGACAAGACGAGGCTGCGGATAGGCTTGAAGAGGAATCGTTAAAACATGGAAATGCCAAGTACGTGCTGCGCCTGTATGTGAGCGGTCAAACCACTAGATCAGTGCGTGCCATCGAAAACCTCAAAAAAGTGTGCTATGAGTATCTGAAGGACCGTCACGAAATTGAGATCATAGACGTTTACCAGCAACCGGACCATCTCAGGGAAGCCCAAATTATTGGTCTACCAACACTGGTGAAGGAACTGCCTATGCCAATGCGAAAGATTATCGGGGACCTCTCCGACACGCAAAAGGTGCTAGTTGCGCTGGCTTTGGAGACAAAGTAAGAATATCGGACGTCAGTGATGGACGAGGAACACAAAATGGATGAGGATCTGACTGCCGAATTGCAAGAGCTTCGAGGTCGTCTGAAAGAAGCCGAAGACACTTTGGATGCAATCAGCAGTGGGACCATAGACGCTATGGTCATATCTGGGCCTGATGGTCCGAACGTTTACACTCTTACGGGAGCTGACGCTGTCTATCGGACTTTCTTCGAGCAAATGGCTGAAGGGGCGCTTACAGTCAATGCTCGAGGAACCATACTTTCCTGCAACCAAAGATTTTCGATGATACTCGGATTACCTATTGAAGAGATTCTCGGCAATACTTTTCAAGGTTTTGTTGATTTTGAAGACATTGCGCCATTTGAAACCGCTCTGACTAAATCCATTAAAGACAAATGTAGAAAAGAGATTACACTAAACTGCCAACTGAACAAGGTCTTTCAGTTGAGTCTTGTCGCCCTTGCCCCTCTATCCTCATCAGTTGATGAGTTGGTTTGTGTTGTGGTTACAGATATTACTGAACGGAAGCGTGCTGAGGTAGCTTTGCGTCTCAGTGAAGAACGTTTCCGGGCATTATTCGACGGCGCCCAGGACATGATTTTCATGATGGATAGTCATCGTAAATACACGAAAGTCAACCCTGCGACGGCCAAAGTTCTTGGACTTGATGTGTCCGAAATCATTGGACACAAGCCAGAGGAGGTCTATGGCGAAGAAATCGGGAAACAGCTTCGACTGCTGGATCTCCGCGTACTCGGAGGAGAGTCCATCGAAAGAGAACACACTATCCGAATAAAGGGCGTCTCGTTGACCCTGAATACGGTCCTCAGGCCACTTTATGACGCTGAGGGCAAAGTTATCGGCGTATTCGGCATTTCTCGCGATGTGACCGAGCGCTCGAGGGTATCGCCTACCCCCAAAGCAGTTTTTGAAAGCTACCCCTCGGAAGCCATGAGGGCGACCATGTGCGAGGCCCGCTCTGCCGCCGCCAGTGACGGTACGGTTCTTCTTCAGGGGGAGAGCGGAAGCGGCAAAGACTATTTGGCGCGATGGATCCATGACCATTCGAAACGTGCGCTCGGCCCCTACTTTTCACTGAATTGCGCCGCCATATCCAAAGAATTAGCGGAATCAGAGCTTTTCGGACATGAGCGTGGCGCATTCACTGGAGCGCATAGGCGTAAACGAGGACTCCTGGAGTTGGCTGAAGGAGGTACCCTCCTTCTGAACGAAATAGGAGAACTTCCTCTCTCATTGCAGTCCAAGCTTCTTACGTTTCTGGACACAAGGTCATTCCTTCGTGTCGGCGCTGAAAAGAGCGTTTCCGTGAATGCCAGGATCATTGCAGCGACGAACAGGAGTCTTGATAAGGAGGTTGAGGAAGGCCGATTCCTGTCCGCGCTTTTCTATAGAATTAACGTTTTCGGTATAACTGTGCCACCCCTTCGTGAAAGGATCGAAGACATCCCCGTACTCCTGGAAGAGATCATGTCGAGGCTGGCGGTGCAGCTTCAACTAACTCATCTCCCGTCTATCGATCCTGCCTTCGCAATTGCGCTTACGAGGTATGACTGGCCCGGCAATGTCAGGGAGTTCCGTAATGTGCTTGAGCGCTCATTGATGCTATCCGACGGGCATCGATTGAGCTTGACGCTCCCTTCCGGTAAAGCAAGTTCGGAGGACTGGTCTCAAGTGTACGGTTTCCCGTCGCAAGAACGCACGCTTCACGATGTGACGGATGAGGTGATCAAATCCCTGATTTTGGAGGCGCTCCGACGTTGCGAAGGCAATAGAAGATCCGCAGCCCGTACGCTTGGTATAGCCCGAGATTCTCTTTATCGTCACATGAAGCGTTTTGGGATCATGAGCGAAAACCGCACCGCAGACGAGGATGATTGACCTACATTAAGACATCAGGCTAATTTCTAACCCCTTGATAAGACATACATCAGGAACTTTGTAGTCCGCTGTTAGGACACGTTCTTCTCGTTAAGCCTCTGTCTAGACGCTTCATATCTCATTTCCACACTCCATCGCTGTGGCTAACTAGCTAACATCACAGGTTTTATATAAATACTGATCTATTGGTCTTGGTTGGCGCCAAACATGCATACATATGTCACAAGGGTTATAGGGAATCACCAATCGATAATCTGAATCGCTTTTTGGATCTGTGGACCAGGTGTGTAGCAACTGCAGCCGTTTCCGGTAGCGTCACGGTGGGCGCCGGGAACGAGATCAATTCCCGCCCATAACAAATAAAGGGACGGAGGACACTACAATGAGTATTTTCGGCGTGGGCCTTGGAACCATCCTATTGATTATATTGATTATATACCTCATCCGGTAATAGGCGCCAATGCAAATAATTGGGCACAACAATTTAAACGCCTATAGAAAGGCGAGAAGGAGGAGAAGGAAACATGATGGAAATTAAAGTACCTATGAGAGTGAGTGAGCTACTGAAAACTACCGTGGAGAATCGTAACAAGGAAAAACTCGGCACGATACACGATTTCATGGTGGGAGCGGATGGGCGTCTAAAATACGCCATCCTGTCTCACGGAGGTTTCCTGGGAATAGGTGACGTGTTGATTCCGATTCCATTTGACGC
>JBAZSD010000049.1 GCA_041662605.1 Desulfomonilaceae bacterium | reverse complement strand
ACCTACAACAATTATTGGCGACTAGAAAGGCTGGGATTCATGAGCCCTGTGGAATACAGACATCATCAATTGACAAGACAAGCAGCCTGAGGCTTAAGTAATGTCCAAGAAATCGGGTGCGGTTCAAATGTTATAAATATTAGTCATAACTTCAATAAGTTATGACTGAAGTTGTATTAATTGCGCTTACTGATTAGTTGTAATGATTACGCCTCGGAAACCTTGCTGTCAACAGGATTTTACAAACAGTAACCATTTGTCGGAAAAAACGGGGTTGTTTGTCGAGTTTGGGCAGACTGACTATTTTTCCGGCGGCACTATTTTCTTTGATGTTGCAATTCACTTTCGCGTAAGCGAAGTTCTCCTTCAACACGCATTCGCTCCAAAATCAGGCTATTATGTTGGGATTCATCAGCCATCTGTCACACCTCCAGTTCTTCATAAGAAGGTTGGTCTCTGAAGCTGTCGGGCCAGCAATCAGAGGCTGCTTACCAATATAGTTTACCGATAGCAAATAATCTAAGTTGAAAATACGGTCTGGAAAACATTCTTGTATGTGAGCTGAGACGTCATTCGGGAGGAGTCGCTTTCGTTAAATCGAACCCATTGATGAGCCCCCACGTTTCTTGTTCTCAGAAAGGAAAGATCTCATCTTCTCATGATGTCGGCAAGCAAGAAATATGTATGTGATTGCAATTATAAGATAAATGTTAGTTGTGATCGTTCCGAGAAGAAGTTGATTGGGAATACAGGAGAGTAACCAAGAAAAAGGTGGAAGTGTGATTGAAAAATTAAAGGGGAAAAAAAAGGCCGAAGTCAGTATCGATAGAACCAGACAGAGTAACCAAGCAATAAAGGTGACCCCGTATACTGGTAGGTAGGAATGGGAAAGGCCTTTTGCCCTTAGCTTTCCGCTATCATCAGCTAACCAGTGTTCCCACTTCCACTCCAACGGGGAATCGTACATCTTGGTCCTAACGAAACAAGCAATCCTTTTCAAAGCAAAGTCTTGTTCGAAGAATATGAAGTCCCACATGATGGCCACGAGAGGAATGATCGCGAGAATTATTAGGACTATAATACCGGTTGAATCATTTTCAGTCGTTTTTTCAGTCCCCCTGCTGATAAGGCCTATGCCTTTGTAAAAACTAACTCCGGCCAATGATGCCAGAGTAGTCACTTTTGCGAATGACACCCTATTCCGAGTTTTAATGATATCCAGGACATCGTCATGCATTTTTCTGAGGAATTCCAAATTGCAGTCCTCTGTATAAGTCCTGTTACTCAAATCCTTAACCCTTATTGTATGATTGCTGTCTCTACGTCCGCAGGACACTGAAACAGTGAACAAAAGATAGTTCAATCATTCTTGTCGGCATCTATACGCTGCTTTTTCGGTTTAATCTTGGACTTTTTTGAATCAGGGGTAACGAACTCTTCGATCAGTAGTCTCTCTCGTTCAAGTTCCTTCTTTAATTCCTCAATTGTCGGGAGGGCAAAGCGGTATTTTGAAGCAAATATTTGTTGGTTTTCTTCACTAAGGACATATCGAACCACTGAGTCATTCTTTTCCGCACACAGCAATATACCAACCGTCGGGTTGTCGTCCAGTGTGCGTATCTCTCGGTCGTAATAATGGACGTACATCTGCATCTGGCCCAGGTCGCCATGAGTCAACTTTCCGGTCTTTAGATCTACGATTACATAGCATTTGAGCTTTATATGATAGAAGACAAGGTCAGGGTAAAAATGGTCACCATCCAGGGTTAAACGCTTCTGTCTGCCGACAAAGGCGAACCCAGCGCCCAATTCCAGCAAGAAATCCTGTAAGTACGAGATTAGCGCATTTTCCAGGTCGTTTTCAGACAGTTTGGCAGATTCCGGGATATCCAAAAATTCCAATACGTAGGGATCCTTTATGATGTCAACAGGTCGAAGACATTCCTTGTCTTCCCTGGCTTCCATGAGCATTTGTCGTTTGTCCTTGCTCATGAGGAGCCGCTCATAAAAAAGTGAATTGATCTGACGAGCCAGTTGACGAACACTCCAGTTATTTTCCGCAGCCTCTCTTTCATAAAAGGACATGGCTTCAGGATCAGCAACTCTCATCAACATACGATAATGTGACCAGCCCAGATTTGGATGGAGTCCTCTTTGCAGATTGGCTACACACTGTGTAGCTTTTTCAGATTCCCCATCAGACGCCATTGATATTGATTGCGTCAGTAATTCGCTACACGCCGTGTAGCCTATTTCTACCGAACGACCCTCAAAAGATAGATAAAACTGCCTGAAAAGTTTGAGGTTTGGGACAGAAAAGCCCTTGCCGTAGAGTTCAATGAGCCTTTCGGACAAATTCCTGATCAAACCCGTTCCATATCCAGCTCTATCCGCCCCCGCCTGTAACACATTGACAATTTCTTTACCGATCAACCAGTAGGCGATCACCATTTCAGTGTTCACAGAACGTACTACATTGTTTCTCGCCTTTTCTAAAATCGACACAACTCGATCAAACAACATTGACTGAGCCGGATGCGATGGAAATGTTTCTATTTTCCTCGGCATTTAAAAGTCGGCCATAGTTTATTTTTTTAATCTTTTTCGTGCTCTGATTCGTCAGAGTCGTCTTCAGTTTCTTTAGCGGCGGCCATTTGCAGGAGAGCCTAAGCTTTTTTACAAATGTTGGCGTTTATTACTGTTTACGTAACGGTATATCCGCAAGGAAGGCCAGGGATAACCTCTGAAAAATCGGATATTAAGGACGTTTGAATTTTCCATTATGGTCAGGTCTAGGTCTCGTGTATAAACGCAACGGCTGTTCAGCATCTGCGTGGCAATACTGCCAACCTTGGCTGAGTTTCTTCATCGATATGACTCGCACGAGTGAACTATAATGTTTTTGATGTGTTGTATCAAGGAAACTGTTTAGACGGGATGAAGGCGGCGGTAGCCAGAGCCGTCACAGGCGGGTGGGCGAGGCTATGGCTGTAATCTGGCCAGAGACAGCCAACAGGAAATAATCCGTAAAATAGCCCCACAAGCATATAAACACAGAAAAGAGATGACATAAAATTTGTTTTCGGATGAGCGGCAGCGAATGGAACCCGGCAGGGTCGGAAAACGCCATTTTATGTAAGACCGCCCACTTGGAACCAACCAGGGTTCTGGAACGCAACGACAAATAAGGATTGATCCACAGCGAAACAGGATGTCGAGACCGCCTGAGATGGCCGAGGAAACACGATTAAAGCCCCGGCGGGCACGCCTGTTGCCCGGCAAGGAACGTGCAATACAGATTATCGGAAAGCACGCGACGTGACGGAGTATTAGCAGGAGGCGTGATAACGTCCTTAACCCAAGGATCGACGCCGCAATATGTTTGGGGAAAAAAGGTAAAGGGCGTCTGGCGGCGCGACGCTTGCCCAGGCCGAAACATGCGGAACCAAAACGGGAATTTAAAAAGAGCAATTGCATGTTGAGGGCCAGGGAGATGAAAGCGGCGTGATGGGCGAGTCTTCAAAAGCCGCTGATGTCAAAATAGTCTCGTGTTCCCAAAATCAGGAAGCTTCCGGTATGTTCAAACGGATACATATTTTACGAGATTCCTGTCATCTTTTCATATAGTATTAAGGCCAAGGAATGATCATTTTGATTCAACCGGAACCATAACCTCTTCATTCATCAAGAAACCGTAGAACAGGAATCAGATCTCGGTCCCGTTGAGTAACCACCCTTTTTAGAATTTGTCGAACCCCCCGGTGTTTTCACAAACCGGCAACGGAAAAGAATTTGGGGCTGACAATAAGTAGTTTCTGACGGAATGGAAGATTCTATCCAAAAGCCGCAATTTTCTGCCCCCCCCTCTGGTTTATTTCGGTTATCCGACCGGAACCATTTCGGAACAACTGATTCCTGGTCAGTGGGGCTCTCTACACGCACGCGGTGGATGTCTTTCCGGTCTACATCCCTGTATTTGCTTGAAACTCCCGGACTACAGACTGTGGTGATATTTTTGATTTACAAAAAGGAATTGTCTATTCTCCTCAAAATAAAATTGGCTTGAAGAACCAATCATAATTAATCGGGAATAAAGGTAACGTTTTTTGGTTGGTTAATTTTAGAAAAATTACGAAAAATACCTCAACTCATTGAAAAATGGGAGGAAAATAGCGTGAGTTATTGTTACAATTGAGCCTTCTAATCCGTAGGTCACAGGTTCGAATCCTGTCGGGCGTGCCAATTAAATCAGGATGTTAGTTAGACGATGTTCCAGAAATAGTCACAAGGGATAACCACCGTCGGGATTTGCTCCACCCCATCCTCTCTTTTTCCAAAACAAATTGACATAGAAATAAATTGTATGAAAAAAGGGCGATGGGCTTTAACGAATCGTTTTAGGCGACATGCCGTACCAGATACCATGACACGCGCTGGGGCTAAATAGTCAGAACATAATACAAACCGTCCCCAATAATAAAACTAAGTCCATTTTATTTGAGAAACGAACTCCCTACCTTCTGATCCGTAGTCAGAGACCAATGACTTGCTCCTGTTGTTATCAGTTAACTCGGGGATGTACATTTATTAATGATACTAACTTGTTATCACGCACTAGCTATTACGGTTTGACATTGAATCACAGCGCTGTTAGCCACTAATATGGACACCAAAAACTACGCCTGCATCTGTATGTATTCAGCTCATAATATCGATCTTTCTAGACTGCAACGTTTCTGTTCGAGTCGAACAAAATTTGATAGAAAAAGGTTTGGTTGTTCGTGGAGGGTTTGTTACATTGAGCTATTCAATAACCAGAAACTGACGATTTCTTACTAGAATTCTCTGAATTGTTAAAAATGGGCTGCTCTACTATCACAGAGAACCGCCTGATGGGGGTAAATGATATGCATCGCACATTTTTTGGCCTACCAGTTATTATTTTCATCACATTTTTGTCCGTAGTAACGCCCGCAATCGCAGGAGAGATGGACCAGGAACTGATCGAGGTTGCAGGGATTGGAGATACTGCCAGACTGGAGGATCTGTTACGAAAAGGCGCAAATGTAAACGCAAGAGATGATGATGGTCAAACACCCTTGATTAAGGCGGCCGGCGAGGGTCGTGATAAAATTGTCGACAAGTTGTTAAACTCGGGGGCTCATGCCCAACTTACTACAAAGGATGGGCAGACAGCGCTAATAGAAGCCTGCAGGCGTGGACACTCTCAAGCGGCTCGACTGTTGCTCGAAAAGGGGGCCAATGTTCACATCAAGGATAAATCAGGCCGTGACGCTCTTATGTATGCGTCCAGAAAGGGGTCAACGGACACCATTGCCCTTCTCATTCAATGGGGCTCCAATTTAAATGTATCTGACAAAAACGGCGAGACAGCATTAATAATGGCTTGTAAACAGGGCCATAGAGATGTTGTTCGAAGTCTCCTAAACAGAGGAGCAAGTATACCTGCTGACGGCAAATTTGGTTCCGAGTTGGTTAAAGCCTGTATGCTTGGAGATGTCGTTAGCGTCAGTGGCGTTTTAGAAAAAGGCGCTGACGTTGACTCTAAAGCTCGAAATGGAAATTATCCAGCTATATTTCTCGCCTCGGCGCTAGGCTACGCAGATGTGGTGAAATTGCTTTTAAAAAAAGGCGCAAACATTATTCCGAAGTCTGAATCTAAACACGCTCCTCCGTCGTTGATATACGCAGCCAAGAACGGTCACCTGCCGGTCGTGCAGGCTCTCTTAGTCGACAAAATGGACCTAAACGCAAGAGACGAAGACGGGGACACATCGTTAACGCTGGCGGCTGAAGGAGGGAATTTAGACATAATTGATCTGTTGGTCAGCAAAGGGGCAAACGTAAACACGCCAAACAGCTCTGGTGAGACTGCACTAATGCTAGCTTCTGAAAACGGGCATGCAGAAGTAGTAAAATTACTCCTGAGCAAAAAGGCAAATTCAAACTTGCGAGATAAGCGAGGGCTGACGGCTCTTATGGCTGCATCCAAACTGGGCAATCTTGAAACTGTACAAGTTCTGTTAGAAGGTAAGACGGACCCCGACTCGGCTGACAATAGGGGTAAGACGGCAGTTATGTTAGCTGTTTCAAATGGCCGCCCCGAAGCGCTTGAAGCCCTTCTTGAAGCAGGAGCCAAGCCAGATAAATCAATGAAAGATGACGGGTGGACTGCTTTACTAGAGGCTGCAAAACACAATCGACTTGAAGAGGCCAGGTTGTTGTTGAAACATGGGGCCGCGCCAAACAATAAGGACAGAAAAGGTAGTAGCGCACTACACTTCTCTGCGGGTCGTGATTCCCTGGAGATGGTTAAATTACTTCTCGAAGCTGGGGCTACCCCTGACCAAAGAGATTCTGAAGGCTGGACCCCACTGATAGTAGCTTGCGCTAGTAATCTTCAGGAGATAACGACAAGGCTTATCGATGCTGGCGCGGATGTAAACGCTAAGACGAAGAAAGGCGCTTCCGCTCTCATGTTGACCTCGATTCGAGGCTATTCTCCAATTGTGGAACAACTTTGGGAAAGAGGGGCAGACGTTAATGCTCTTGACTCCAAAGGGCGCACTGCCCTGTTTTATTCCGTTGTAGGGAACAGAATCTTTATTGCAAAAGGCCTTCTTGAGAAAGGCGCTTTGCCAGACCTGAGAGACAACGATGGTTTAACTCCACTGATGTTGGCCAGCGCCGAGGGGAATGTTGACCTTGTGAAACTATTGTTAAAAAACGGCGCAGATATAAATTTGAAAAGCAAAAGAGCAGGGACAGCTTTAAACATCGCGGAGAAATTGCGCCATAGGCCAGTGATCGATTTACTTACAAACTACACTGCTGTTGGCTTAGGAGCATTGGACAGTCCAGAGCCTGTGGGCGGCTTTCTTGGTGTGAACATACAAAATCTCTCGCCAGAACTAGCCAGGTCCTTGGGCATGTCAACAACTGATGGCGCACTAGTTGTACTAGTCACTCACGATTCGCCAGCCCAAAAAGCTGGAGTCATAGTAAAAGATGTCATCCTGAAATTTAACGGAACGACAGTCAAGGATGTAAAAGATCTCCTAACAAGAGTTAGGAACTGTTCGCCTGGTGAAGCAGTAACATTGACGGTTTTTAGAGATCGGCGCCTGGTCGGACTTGTCGCTAATATCGCTGATCGCCCCGAAGCAAAACAACACGAAACTCATGCGGAACAGGAGAAGCCGAACACGTCTTTTGAAGATGCAATCAGAAAATTTAATGCGGCGCCAGGTGATGATTATGTTGAGAAGCCACCCACGTCCATACCGAAGGACGAGAGATTTATTGTTCTGAACGGAAGAATTGAGACTAGGGACGGTGATTTGATCATCTGTAAGACTCAGACAACATCTTATTCAAGGTCGGACGAAGTGCTTCCTGGGAAATGGGCCTTCAAGTCGAACCTCATTCCGTCTTATCTCCCGAGGATTAATGAAGAAGTCAGAGTTATTGGCAAAATAGTTAGTGTCATAAAAGGCCAATTGGTCATCGGCGCTCCCGTTCACGTAATTGTGCTGGAAGCCGAGGCAGTCGAAGCGGATGGAAAATTCTTTCAACGATAGAGAACTATTCAGTGAATAGTTTCAATGAGAGATCAACTTGTCTTCGTGACTGGCAATGCCTTCTTCCAAATTCTGTATAGCTGAAACCGAAACATTTCAGGCTAGGATACCTGGACCATAGCAATTTAACCAAGGATCGACGCCTTGAGATGGTTGAGGAAAAAGCAAAATGGTTATGGCGCCACGGCGCTTGCCTCCGGCATTACACATGCTAGTCCATAACGGCTTCAATCAAATTCTATTGCATGTGGCATGACGGAGAAATGCAAGCGACGTGATTGGAACTAATAGACGTTATAGTGACGACGACTCTATCCGCCCCGATAAATTGATTGTAACATGACTATCAGTCAATCATTTTCTTGTTTTCGCGGCCCGAGTAATCTGAGTCGAATCCCGGTGCACTAGCGGCCAGAAGATTCAGTATGAATTTACGAGTTTTTTTTACTGCGACCTGAAAATGCCTCCAGCGTTGGGCGAAGACTAATCATTCAGCAAGAAATGCTGTCAGCTCTGGTCGGTTATCGTAATTTGTCACGACCTGAGATAAGCCATGACGAGCTATACATTTAGCAGAAAATCTTGAAAACTGTCAAAGTACATTAACCGTCGTATCAGATCTGCAAAAAAGTAATTGATGTTCATCGCCGGAACCTTTTGATATTATTTCTTTTGTCTGGGAACAATCTTCTCGCATAATATTTCTGTTTTCGTCGGAATGATGCAACGATTTACAGTTAACGGGGCGTAATCGCCGAAAATAGATGTCTTGTTTAATCCAGAGCAAAGGGTTGACCATATTGGTCAGAACATTCATGAGGAGGCACTGATGTCGTTAACACCATGGGATGAACTTGAGAAAAATTTTGAGATCTTGGTTCTTGGGAATGGAGCCAGTGCTGCTGTTGATGAAGGCTTCTTGTATCAATCCTTAAGGCAAGAAGCCGAGGGAACTGGCCGCATAACTCCTAACGTGTCTGAGATATTTAATTACTTGGAAACCTCTGACTTTGAACTAGTGCTAAAAATGCTGTTGCACACTTCTCGCGTCAACCAAGCTTTGCGGATAGACAATGACACTCCGGAAGCTGTTTATTCCGAAATTAAGAAAGCGCTGATTGAAACCGTTCGCGAAACTCACGTTCCTTATGAAAAAGTGCTCCGTCTTTTGAAGCCAATGTGGAAATTCATGGAAAACTTTCACACGGTCGTGAGTTTGAATTATGATTTATTAGTCTACTGGGCGATAATGGCAGGAAACGAAGAAATAGGCGGCAACCATTTTAAGGACTGTTTCGTAGATGAGAACAATCAGTTCCGGTATAATAAATGGGATGAGCTCAGGCAGGGGTGGAATGGTCTTAAAAAATCGACTCTGGTGTTTTATCCTCATGGAAATTTGTGTCTTGAAACTGATGACACCAATTCCGACAGGAAAATTCAGAGACAAGAAGATAATAATTTATTGAATGTCATCTTAAAAAGGTGGGAAGATGATAATATAAGTCCACTGTTTGTCAGCGAGGGGACCACTCAACAAAAAACAAAGGCCATCAGTCGTAGCCCATATCTAAGTACCGTCTCCAAAATAGTTCTTCCATCACTCACAGGAAATGTTCTCGTGTACGGTTGGTCTATGAGTGAGAGCGATGTGCATCTTGTTCAAAGGCTTATCACGGTTAACACTCCGAAGGTGGCCATTTCAGTCCACAAGGGAAACAAGACATATACAGAGGTCGAGCAAAAGTGTCATGATTTCGAACGCCTCGTTCAACTATGCAGTCCATTCACAGACGTAGAATTCTTTGATTCACAGGATCAGGGGTGCTGGCTTCAAACACCCTCTTAAAAGTCGATTGGAGGCTGTATTTTGGGAGGCCCAACGTCGTAAATCAAGTGCTTTCGTGCCGCGCTCCATGGTCCACTCTTAAAGCAATTATCAGGATGATCCGATGACCAAGCGTTTTTTGGGATGCTGTTATGACGGATGAACCTGAATTTCCATGATTTACTGGTGAGACGCTAGTAGAATGTCACCTTTGATGGCAGGTTGCCTTCTCGCTCGTGCAAGGGACTGAGGTTGTCATTATTGCAGGACTTTCCCCAAAAATTTAGGTTAATCCCAACGAGAGTTGTGAATTGGGCATTCCCTTATTCTTTTCGTGAAAAATTGCGTCATGGCCCGCTTTAGTGAGTATCTCCTTAATGCCATCAGGCATGGCATAGTAATGAAAATCAGGTATTCCAAAGATACGTTGGGCGGCGTTTATGGCATGAAGGGCGAGGATCTCCAGTTTAGGTTTGCGACCAAGATGAACCGCAGCGAAGAAACATACCGCTAATACCAATGCGGCCATATTTTTGATTCGTTGATACGTCAACACCCTGATATCTTACAGTCTGTAACTCTGTTTAATGAAACGGATCGTTTCCTCGACACGCCACGCGTCAAATAGGCCTGATTCTTCTTCAAAACTTGACTCGCTCATTACCTATATAAGATTTAATGGGATCTAAGCTAAGAAAATGCTATGGTATAATCCATCAGAAACATGGTATCCGCAGTCCTGCTCCAGATGGAGCTAAAGGAAAAGAATCCCCGAAAGCGGTTCTCTAAAAACGCGTGGCACACTTCGAGATACTATTCACGTTTGAGAGAAGAATTTATATTTTTAAAAGCTTTGCGGAAAAACAAAAAACTAACGCCTAGAAAAGCATTTTGCCAAATAATGAACTTTTCAATTACAAAGAAAGAAAAGGCATGTAAAAAATTCCGGGAAGGGGGAAAATAACATTGAGTTCTTTGGCCTATTTTCTGGCACGAGCAACTGCCCCTCAAAGGAGAAGCAGAGGTCGAGTCCCATCATACCAATTAGAGGTTCGTCACGAAGGCCTCAATAAGTATCGTTTAATAAAACATTCGAACCCGGATGTTGTTAACGAAATGGCTGATGCTCAACTGCGCCAGTGGGATGACATCTGGCAAAGACGAGTTGACCGCGGAAACAAGGCTTTGAGTAAAAATGAGAAGAAAGAAATTGCTTTCAGTCGAACGAGGGAAGCCCAAGAATCCATTAGCCAGCTAGACAATATACTTATCTCAGCTTTGTCTAAAACAACTGAGCTTGATTGGGATAAATTAAAGGATCGAAAACCCTTCCCAAGAAGCAAGCCGTTTCCAACCAACGCTGTATCAATTCCACCTGAACCTATCAAAACCCACATCAAGTATAGACCGGAAATCAACCTCCTCGACCATTTACTTAGTTCCCGCAAGGCCGCCAAAATTAAGGCTGCCGAGGAACTCTTCCAAAACGATTACGAAACATGGATAAGAGAGAAGAACCAGATAGAAGCAAAAAATGAATTAGCTAAGACAAATTTTCAGAAAAGTTTGGAACACTGGAATCAAGAGCTTGGAAAATGGGAGACTAACCAAAAAAAACAGCATGTACAGATTGAAACACTAAAACAAGACTATCTTGAACTCAATACAGAGGCTGTAATCTTCTACTGTGAAACTGTATTATCGAATTCAACATATCCAGAGTGGTTTCCACAAGACTTTGATATAGATTATAATCCTACAAACAAAACCATTATAGTTGACTATATCCTTCCAGACCTTACATTAGTCCCGAAACTTTCCGAGGTGAAATACATCACTTCCTCAGACAATTTTAAAGAAATTATGCTCTCTGATTCCGCAATCAAGAAACTCTATGACCCACTAATTTATCAAATTACTTTACGAACCATATATGAACTATATTCAACCGATGTTGCAGGGGCCATCGACAGTATTGTGTTTAATGGTTGGGTCACCACTACAGATCTCGGAACAGGTCACAGTAGCTCTGTTTGTATACTATCGGTCCAATCCCAAAAGGAAGAATTTAGTAAACTAAACTTACGAGAAGTTGACCCCAAGGCTTGTTTCAAATGTACTGGTTCAGCGGAAAATGGACAGAGGCCTCTTTTTCTTAGACAGTCGCTGGTGTGAATCGAGATTATATTCCGCCCTTCGGGCGGGGATTTTTTAGGCATCACAAG
>JBAZSD010000048.1 GCA_041662605.1 Desulfomonilaceae bacterium | reverse complement strand
TAAAGGTTTTTCCATGCTGTGGACCCAGTTGCGAAGCTCCGTGGGCGATTTGCCAAACATCTCTTTGACATCGATCCCGGCGCTGAAACCCTTCCCGGCCCCCTTGATTAGGATTGCCCGGACCTCGGGGTCGTTGTCCAGATTCAGTAAAGCGTCATCTAGTTCATGGGCCATTCGGCTGCTAAATGTGTTTAGTTGATCGGGCCGGTTTAGTGTTATGGACCCTACATAGCTCTCTGACTTCTCGACTAGGACGGTTTGGTAAGTCACTAAAATATCCTCCGTGTTTTGTTGAAGCGCAGGCTTGGCCTTGGCTCCCTACATTGGATTTTCAAGTCTGACTGTCGAAATAGATTCAACAAGCCATTGAGAATGGCTAGATCACCATACTGCAAAATAAAGACCTAAACCAAAATTTATTTGAAAAATTGACAATCCACATGTAGAGCGACAGCCCTTCGGTCGAGGCGTAAAGGAGCTTTCCTCGTTTTCTCTTTCAAATGTTATATTGTTTGACCCAGTTTGATCCGTGGACCTGCTTGGTCCTATAGGTGACTGGGCTTCCAATTACGTTACGGAGATTCACGTCCAGGATAAGTTCACTGCCGAACCCCGAGGTTGAGCCGGCAACCGCTTCCATTATTTCCATGTGACCCCCTGGAACGCGTGATTGAGAAAAACCTCTCATACCCACTTACAGAATGCAAATCGAGCCCTTTCGATGTGTGAAGGGGGTTGTTCCCGATTTTCATGCTGGCCGGCGCCGCCATAACAGTTTTTTCCTATTGGTCGCAGCACAGAAATATCTTCAACAGAGAGAATATCTCATGTTGTCGGTATATCCTTCCTATTTCTCTTTCTTAGCGCTCTTTCCGATTTGATCAATTTAGATCAACCCGTAACCGTTATACCGCTTTCCTTTTTTCAAACAAACGTTGAAAAAATTTTCTTGACAACTGAATTAGATTCATTAGACTGATGATAGTTTAGTTAAGAGAATACAGTTATCATAATAAACACCATTCGGAGATCCCAATATGGGGCTAGAAGAGAGAAAAGAGCGTGAGCGCTTAATCCAAAGAAAACGTCGCAGGAAGCAGATTATTAGCGCTGCAAAAAAAGTCTTTTCGGACAAGGGTTTTTCCGGAGCCACCATGGAAGATATAGCTAGGGAAGCCGAACTCGCTAGCGGGACCCTTTACCTTTATTTCAACAGCAAAGATGAACTTTACGCCACTATAAATGTGGAGTTACAGAAGTTCATGCAGCAACAGATACAGACACTTGCGGATAACAGCGCGTTGGCGGCGCCGGAAAAAGTCAAAGCACTCAGTGACGTTTTGTACCAAGTTTACGAGTTTGATCCTTTGATGATGAGAAATGTCTTGCATCTTCAAGCAAGCGAGACTCTTCAGAATCTATCTGCAGAGACGATCCAGATGATAAACGGCATTCTTTCCCAAACTTTATCGCCTCTATCGAGCATAATTGCAGCAGGAATTCGGGAAGGCTCTTTTGAAAATCATAAGTCAGTGGCCTTGGTTGACATTGTCTGGGCTATGTTCAGCGGGCTCGTGCTGTGGGAAGAGAGTAAGAAAATGTTCGATCCACGAAAAGACCATCTAAGGTCTACTCTTAATCTAGCTATGGAAATCTTTTGCAGAGGTATTTCGTCTGAGGCCACCAATGATACGAATAATGGCTCTGCGTATGATGTCGACAATGACAACCGAATAAATGCGAAATCATAGGCATTGTAACAGTCGTTATGAATCAAATATTGCCGGTGGGCTTAATTCGAGTGATTTCCCATGGCACGAGGCGCAGATAGTTGCAATGTTCATGGGTGCTCAGACCTAGAAGGTCACAAAAGACATGGTCGAAATAGTTGGATGTGACTTAGCCTATCGATAAACCGCTAGGCGCAGGCACTGGGACGATTCACATCAGACCCAATAGGAGTTACGGATTCACGTGTCAGATATGAGTTTGCTGCAAGGCATTAATATCAAAGGAGGCTGTGATGAAAATCAGACGATTCTTGGGTATCTGCTGGATCTTGCTGCTTTGGATTTGCGTTGTTCCGGCCTACGCCGGGGGCGATCCCATTATTCTTGGACTTCCGACTTCTCTAGGGTACCTGGAGGGATATGAGTCCAGGAATGCGGCCGAACTGGCAATTGAAGAGATCAACGCAAAAGGGGGAGTAAAGGTTGGCAATGAGATGCGACCTTTCAATCTTGTTACTGCCGACACCAGAGATTCGGAACCCGGCATTCCGGTCAGTGAAGCCTTGATGGCTTATGAGAAACTGATTCTGCAACATAAACCCCATGCGATTGTAGCTGGTTTTTTTTCCTCCGAAGCTCTCTTAGCCAGCATGGACATTACATCCAAACACAAGTTGCCATACCTTGCCACTATTCCCATGAGCCCAAAATTGCAGGAGAAAATTTTAGAAAATTATGATGCCTACAAATACTGTTTTCGACTCTGTTACGATGCTCCATCATTTGCCAAGAGTTATTTGGGCGCATTAAAGCTTATTAATCAGGACTTCGGCCTGAATAAAGCTTTTTTCGTCATTGAGGAGGCTCTATGGGCTAAGGCGATTGCAGGCAAAACGGCTGAATGGCTGAAATCTCAAAATTGGACAGTCACCGGTGATCAAACTTTCCCAAAAAGCACTACGGACTTCGCCAGTACACTTCTTAAGATCAAGAATTCACAGACCCAAGTCATTGTATTTATTTCCAGCATGCCCTCAGTGGTAACTTTTGCCGATCAATGGCGTACGATGAAAGTCCCGGCGGTAGTTACAGGACTGTTACCCGCTCTTTGCGGAGAGGATATATGGAAAATTCACAACGGGAAGGTCAAGGGGATTGTGAATCTGGTAGAGGCCGGTTGCATGCCACTTAAAGTTATTCCAGAGTCAGAAACGTTTTATGCCGCTTACAAGCAGAAGTTCAAAAAACCACCGGAAGCATCTCACGGTACAGGCGCAACCTATGACGCAGTCTATGTGTTAAAGGAAGCCATAGAGCGTGCTGGGACCCTTGATGCCGACAAAGTTGTCGCGGAACTTGAAAAAACTGACAGGAAGGGTTCTATCGGTCGAGTCAGGTTCGCAAAGGATCACCAGGTGGTTTTTGGAACAAATCCAGCAGAGAATGCTTTGGCCATTGTCTTTCAATGGCAAGATCCAGGAGTACGTGTCGCTGTTTTCCCACCCGTGGCAGCGACCGGGAAAATTCAGCTTCCCGAATGGATGAAAAAGAAATAGGGCGATTGAAGACCCGTGACACCGTCAATCGATGTCGTAATCTGCTGATACACGGAGCTACAAAGGAACAGACCATGATGGGAATGTTTATTTACGGCATGGTAAACAGTTGTATGTTGGTGCTGATGGCCCTTGGATTCAGCCTAACATTTGGTATCAGCGGGATTGCCAATTTTGCTTACGGAGCTATTTACGTTACTGGCGCCTACCTATGTTGGCACTTTGTCAATTCATTCGGACTTTGGTACCCCTTATCAATTGTAATGTCCGTTTTGATTACCGGAATAGTCGGTGTCTGCGTGTACAGGTTTGTGTTGTATAGGGTAAGGGGTATTCCACTGTCCGAAATCGTCGTTACTTTCGGACTCGGGACTGGCTTATTAGAACTATATCGAAGCCTCGGCCTGAGTGGCCATAGCTACAAACTTCCGGTTTTTGTAGATGGCAGTGTGGAAATTTTTGAGGTTTACATAGACTTTCAGCGCTTAATAATCTTGTGTCTAGGAATCATCTTGCTCCTCTTATTATGGATATTTACACATCACACCAAACTCGGTCTAGCTTTTAGGGGCATAGCACAAGACGAGGAAACCGCTCTTGCGTTTGGCATTGAGCCTGAACGAACTGCCATGGCTAGTTTCTACATCGGCTCGTCCCTAGCGGCTCTTGCCGCAATCGCCATAGTGCCACTTTCATTGCTTTCGGTTGAGGATGGAAGCAATGTTCTGATCCTAGTGCTTGCTGTAGGCATCGTTGGGGGTCTTGAAAGTACGTTGGGTATTATTGTGGCAAGTCTGATATTTGGTTTTTTACAAATGATCTTCTCAACATATTTTTCTCCACTTTATAGTCTGGTTGTGACGCTTGTATCAATCGTCTTGATATTAGCCGTTAAGCCGTCAGGTCTTTTTGGCAGCTCCAAGGAACTTGAAGAAAGGGTCTAATTCATCAGCCGTCTGCAACAGTAATTGTTAGCGACAAAACCAGTCCCCAATGTGGGTTTAGGACACAGGGTAAAGATAGCTTAAGAAACGCTAATTCTAAAAGAATACGGTTTTTTCTCGACGACTTGTTCAAGTAGACCGAATGGCCACCTTTTCAAATAGTAGAAAGCGAGGTGGACGACAGACTTCCGCCTCATGAACGCAAGACATTTTCGCCAAAAATAAGCTGGGCAATGAGTTCAGCGTAAAACAAGCTCGTGAATAGGTCGATGACCTAGGCATAGGGCATTTTTCAAGAGTTATTGAAAAAGAGGATGTTATGATTTGGAAATTCAAGGAAAGTTCTGAATCATCAAAACGCCGTAAAGAAAGACTCGATCGATGTATAAAAGCAAGATCGGATACCATTTATTCCCTTACTTCGTATAAAGAGGCATTGTATTTGGTGCTCCCACGAGCACTACTTGTCTTTGGAATACTTCTTCTTCCTTTGGTTCTGGATGAGTACTGGAATAAAGTGCTTGTCATCACCTGTGTGATTGCCATTCTCGCCATGAGTTGGGATTTTATAGCATCCGCTGGGATGTTTTCGCTGGGGCAAAGTTTATTTTTTGGGATGGGAGGGTATTCCGCAGGCGTATTAAACCATTATTTCGGACTGCCGCCCTATGTAACTATCCCGGTTGCAACTCTGGTTGGGGGACTCCTCTCTAGTTTTTTGCTCTTTCCTGTCTTGAGATTGCGAGGAGTTTACTTTGCTATGGTCACATTTGTTTTACCCCTCATACTCCGTGCGCTCATTGAGGCCACAGGGATTTTTCAGGGAATGGAGGGATTAAGTGGATTGTCACCTTTGCCAAACGCATGGGTGGCCACATATCTGATAATTGCCGGATTGTTCCTGTGTTTTTTCGGGTTCCGAAGACTGATGGATACAGACTACGGCCTCATCTTGAGTGCGATATTGGACAATGACCAAGCTGTCATGGCAGGCGGTATTAACATCTATTGGTACAAAACACAGGCTCTTTTTATTGGATCCGCTGCCGCTGCGTTTGCCGGCGCATTCATGACTCATTACTACAGATTTGTTGGGATGTCGGCATTTGCTATGGACAATTCGGTTCTTCCGGTTGCGGCTTCTGTTCTTGGTGGGCCTGGCGGTTTTGCTGGAGCGCTCTTGGGATCTTTCATCCTGGTGCCCCTGTGCGAGAGTTTGAGGGCTTTTGGCTCATGGAGAATCGTTTTTTATAGTTTCTTGATGGTCATATTTGTTGTCTCCCTACCGGAAGGTATTTTTCACTATTTGGCTCGAAAGTACCACCAGTATGAGAGATGGGTGGAGACGGAGTAAAACAATGCGGTCTGAGTGTATTCTTGAGGTAAATAAGCTTTCCAAGAGATTTGGTGGAGTAGTCGCACTGCATGATATCAGCTTCCGTCTTAACAAGTCGGAATTTATCGGAGTTATCGGGCCCAATGGTTCTGGTAAGAGTACCTTGGTCAATTTGATTACCGGGTTTGTAAAACCTTCTTCAGGATCGATTGTATTCCAAGGAGAAGACATAACCGGCAAGAGGCCTTATGTGATATCCAATCGCGGCATCGCTAGGACCTTCCAGATGGCAAAGGCTTTTGACCACCTGCCCGCTTTTAAGAATGTAATAATTCCACTTTGTTCTAACAGAGTTAAGAAATTCAGGGGTGGTCAATATGGCGAAAGAGACGACATTGCCATCGATCTCCTTGAAGAAGTCGGTTTTGAACGTGACTCATCAGTACCTTACAAAATGACTAAAAGCCTGCCTCACGGATACCTAAAACGACTCGAACTGGCTCGATGCCTCGCCTTGCGTGCGGATCTTGTAGTATTAGATGAGTTATTCTCCGGCATGAGCATGTCTGAAGTAGCCGCCACGCTTCCGATCATCGAAAAACTCAAGGCTTCCCAAAAAACCATCATCATGATCGAACATCGATTAAGGGAGTTATTTCGGGTTGTTGATCGAGTAATAGTGTTAAATTTCGGGGTTCTGATCGCGGATGGTAAACCCGCGGAAGTAATGAAAAACGAGGCCGTCAAATCAGCTTACTTGGGGTCAGAGGAGTGATCGGATGGGAGTTCAACTCGAAGTAAAGAATCTCATGGTTTTCTACGAGAACGCCCTAGCTCTAAATGATTTCAACATGGAGGTCCGAGATAAAGAGTTTGTTGGAGTTCTAGGATCAAACAGCGCAGGGAAATCCACGTTGATGAACACAATAGCCGGCCTGATGGAAGACAAAAGGGTTAAAGAAAAGCGTAAAGGTGGCGTAAGGATTACTATTCAGGGTGAAATTCAATTTGAAGGAGAAAATATAATAAAACTCCGTCCACGGGAACGGGTAAAAAGAGGGATTGTGTTAAGCCGCGAAAGACATCCTGTTTTTAGAGACAGCGACGCCGAAGAGAACCTCAAGATAGCGGGCTACCTACAGAAAAATTCGGAAATCAAGAAAACGATCGATACCGTATACGACATCTTTCCTCTCCTGGCAAAACTGAAAAAGAGGAAAGCTGGATTTTTCAGTGGTGGAGAGCAACAAATGCTCATAGTTGGCATGACACTCATGGCAAGACCACGTCTATTGCTTTTGGACGAGCCGTTGCTGGGTCTGGCCCCTGTGATTCAATCCAGCCTGGTTTCCACAATACGGGATATCAACCGTCGAGATATCACTGTCGTAATTACTGAACAATTTGCCAGACCAATTTTACCGCATATTCATCGTGGATACATCTTGGAACATGGCATGCTTGCTCTTGCTGGTAGTGGGAGTGAATTATCTAATAATTCGGAAGTCCGATCAGCATATTTTGGAGTGTAAAAGGATGTCTAGGTTGGGACAGAACAAAACCTTCAACACTGTTTACGGCCGCTTTGAAGAAACAGCAAGGAACCACGGTTCCAGGCCAGCCATTGCTTATCTTGGAACAGTTTGGACCTATAGCATGATTCATGAGTTGATTGAGCGTTTTGCGGCCTCTTTGTACAATATGGGGCTGAGGAAAGGCGATACCGCTGTTTTATATCTTGCGAATACCCCGCAGTGGTTAATTTCCTGGTTTGGTATGTTACGCATAGGCGTGGCTCCTGTTCCTATTAGTCCTATATACACCCCTATAGACCTAATTTACCTTGTTAACGATTCTGGCGCAGAGACCATTGTTTGTCTGGACACTAATTTCGGCTACGTGGAGGAGATATCTGAGCAAACAAAATTGAAAAGGATAATTGTGACCAACCTCGTGGATCTGCTTCCTATGTGGAAGAGACTCTTGGGAAGGGCGTTCAACACGGTCCCAGAGGGTAGATACACTCTTGCCGGATCGAATTTTTCCTTCAAGAAGCTCATCCAGCGCTCTTCTTCATTACCTCCCTATGAGAATTTCGCAGTTAATGGTGAGGACATGGTGGAAATGCTCTATACGGGCGGAACCACGGGATACCCAAAAGGTGTGCCCTTTTCAAACCAAAATCTTCTCAGTAGCTGCCTGATGCAGAGATCCATGAGTGAAACTGTAATACCACTTGGTGAAGACATATTAATCTCGGGAGCCCCATTATTTCATGCGCTTGGCCAAGTCCTCGCCATCGGTGGAATTTTGACAGGTGACACCTGCGTACTATTACCGAGAGTTCAGCTAGATGGCATGTTGGACCATATTCAGATGTATAGAGCCACATCCCTCTTTGGGGTACCCCAGCTCTACAGAATGATACTGGAACATAAACGATCAGAGCGCTACGACATAAGTTCGTTGAAATACTGTTTCTGCGCAGGTGACGTTCTAGCTTCTGAAATAGAGAAGAAGTGGAGACAAAGAAGTGGTGTAAAAATTTCACAAGGATACGGGGCCACTGAAACGTGCGCTGGGGTAGCATTAACTCCTGCGAATGAAGAAGCTCCCGAAGGGAGTTGTGGGAAATTACTGCCAGGTAAAAAAATTAAATTGGTCGATCCAATTTCTTTGGAGCCGGCGCCATTGGATGCAGGTGGGGAGTTGCTTGTAGCCTCTGAATATATGGTTACCAGCTATTGGAACAAACCTGACGAAACCGAGCGATGCTTTGTGAACCTTGACGGACAGCTATGGTACCGAACAAAGGACATGGTTAGAATTGACGAGAACAACTGGGTTTATTTCATGGACAGGTCCGTCGACATGATCAAGCACAAGGGTTACAGGATAGCCGCGTCGGAAATCGAAGCGGCGTTACAGACAAACCCCGTCGTACTAGCCTCTTGCGTGGTTGGTATTCCAGATAAAAAGGTCGGAGAGAGAATCAAAGCGTTTGTCGTTTTGAAGGATGATGTCAAAGGGATTACCGGATATGACCTGACAAAGTGGTGTCGCAACAGACTCGCTCCATACAAAATACCAGAGTATATCGAGTTCAGAGATATGTTGCCGAAATCCAAAGTGGGTAAGGTTCTACGTAGGGAACTCAAAGACGAAGAGCAACGACGGGTTGAGACATAAGATAAAATCTTGCGGGTCCACATGGGAACCCATGCCGTGGATTCTCCACTTGGCATTACGTGAAGTGTAATTTAGATCTAATAGAGTTTCGTTTTTGAACAAGCAACATCGCTGCATGGCGGTAGGTCTGAACGAACGTATGGCGGCCTTGCGGCTCTCGTAGTGAAGGGCCCTTGTCATGTGGGCTTTACAGAGTCAGTGAGAGGCGATGTCTCGGATCATGGGCCTTTGATCGTCATAGAAGGTTCCTAAGTGGCATCTCTCTTTTTCATTGTAGCGAAACTAAGCTTGTCATCTTCCAGGGCTGTTGCCCTGGCATCAGGAGGAAAGAACCATGGAAATAGCTGGGCACGTGGCCGTGGTCACAGGAGGAGCGTCGGGTCTCGGAGAAGCTTGTGTCCGAGCTTTGGTCAAAGAAGGAGCAAATGTAGCAGTTTTGGATTTGGATGAGGATAGGGGTAAAGCGATTTCTTCAGAACTTGAACCAAGCGTCATTTTTTGTAAGACGAACGTGTCAAATGAACAGTCTGTGAGAGACGCCGTTGAAAAAGTAGTGTCATCCTTCGGCGCTATACATATAGCAATTAATTGCGCCGGAATTGGTGTCGCCGAGAAAATACTCAGCAAAAAAGGACTCATGCCTTTGGACCATTTTACTCGAGTATTAGATATCAACTTGATTGGCACTTTTAACGTGATGAGATTTGTGGCGGAAAAAATGGTTCAAAATTCTCCCAGCGAGGACAACGAGAGAGGGGTAATCATTAATACGGCCTCCATAGCGGCGTTTGAAGGTCAAATCGGTCAAACAGCGTATAGCGCCTCTAAGGCGGCGGTAGCCGGAATGACTCTTCCTGCGGCTCGTGAATTTGCTGAATTCGGAGTTCGTGTCTTGACCATCGTTCCTGGCATTTTTGAAACTCCAATGGCAGGTGGTTTGCCGGAAAAAGTCAAGGAATCACTGACATCTATGATCCCCTTCCCGCGGCGTTTCGGTAAACCGGATGAATTTTCTATGCTGGCTAAACATATTATCGAGAACCCTTATCTGAATGGCACGAACATCAGATTGGACGCGTCCGTACGAATGGCGGGCAAGTAAACTAATATGAGCAGGGGTGACAGTGCTAACAGGTCACAAATAATAATTTCTGCTCACTTTGAGGAGAACAAATAAATGGATCTTGATTTGACCGATGAACACAAGATGATACGTGACACCGCACGCGAATTTGCCAGGGAAGTCATAGCTCCTCGTGCCGAACATATGGAACGAACGGGGGAATACCCGTACGACATTATAGATCAAATGGCGAAATTAGGGATGATGGGCATCCCGTTTCCTGAAGAATACGGTGGTAGTGGTGGTGATTGGGTAGGAACTTCTATTTGCATCGAGGAGATCGCGCGAGGAGATGTCACCCTAGGTGGTCTTTTGGATATCACTACGTCTGTTGTGGGGCAGGAGATCTTTGTCTTTGGTACGGATGAACAGAAAAAGACCTGGTTGACGCCTATCGCTGAGGGAAAAGTGATTGGGGCCTTCGGTCTGACTGAGCCAGATTCAGGGTCAGACGCCGCTGCTCTGAGAACCACAGCAACTCTAATAGGTGACGAGTGGGTAATAAATGGGACCAAACAGTTTATTACTAATATAGGGTTTGATAACTCATCTGTTCTTTTAGTAGCAGCGAAAACCGGCAGGAATCAAAATGGAGACACCATATCTACATTCATAGTTCCAAAAGATTCCCCGGGATTCAAACTAGGTAAAAAGTATCGGAAACTGGCATGGAACTCATCTCCTACCCATGAAGTAATACTAGACAATTGCATAATCCCCAGGGACAACCTTTTGGGTGACCCTACCCGTGGATTTGCTCAACACTTGGCCGTTCTCCAGACAGGTAGAATAGGGGTAGCAGCGGCAGCGGTCGGCCTAGCCCAAGCATGTCTGGACGCTGCCTTAAGCTACGCAAAAGACCGTGTACAGTTTGGCCAGCCCATTTTTAAACATCAAGCTATACAGTTCAAGCTTGCCGACATGGCGGTTAACATCGAATTGGGCAGAAATCAGTATGTAAGGGCTGCTTGGCTAAAAGACCAAGGACGTGAACACTCTTTTGAGGCGTGTTCAGCCAAGTTGTTCGCTTCGGAAATGCTTGAGAAGGTGGCGAGCGACGCACTGCACATACACGGTGGGTACGGTTTTATGGAGGAATACGCTGTGTCCCGTTACTACAAGAGTTGTAAACTGTTACAAATCGTAGAAGGCACTTCAGAAGTTCAGAGAATGTTGATCGGACGTATGTTAACTAACTAGCTCTACGAGCCAGATCAAGTTCATTGGATCATTTCACCTTGGTTTACATTTGTAAATGTGGAGGTATCCGGAGATGGACCGTAATGTTTGCGTGGTCGCGGGTGGTATGTCAAAGTGGGGAGTCAGAAACGGCAACCAGAGAGATTTTTTTCAGGAAGCCGGTAAAGCCTGTTACGACGACAACCCCGCTCTTAATCCAAAAGACATAGATGGTTTATTAGTAGCTTCGGCTTATACAGAACGTACGTCATACCAGACTCATCTCGCTCCAATGGTTGCAGAATACCTGGGCATCAAGCCCAAAAACATTTGCGCTCGCGTTGAACTCTTATGCGCCAGTGGTAGTTCCGCCATAATCTTGGCTTTTGCTCTAATCAAGGCCGGTCAAGCCGATGTCGTAATGGTGGCAGGCGGAGAGAAACTCCATACGCCACAAAGGTGGGAGGTTTTCTATAGCGAACTAGCTTCAGTAGATCATGACTGGGACGGTCCCCAAGGATTGGGCCTTCCCCCGCCTGTTTTTGCCATGGTGGCAAAACTTCACATGAAGCAATATGGCACGAAGAAGGAGCATTTGGCCCAAGTTTCGGTGAAAAATAGGCGAAATTCAGCCTTGAATCCAAAAGCCCAGTTCCAAACGCCGGTTACGATGGAAGAAGTAGTCAACGCTAAAATGATTGTGCCACCCTTGAGCCTGTATGATTGTTGTCCCATTACGGATGGGGCTGCGTGTATAGTCCTTGCATGTGAGGACAGGGCAAGGCTTCTGACCAACAAACCGTTGGTCTACTTGAGAGGGGCAGGACAAGCCGCTGTCCACAGCATGTCCGCGAACATGCCAAATTGGACGACGTGGGAATCTCTAAAAATCGCAGCGGGTCAAGCGTACAAAAAAGCAAGAGTGGAGCCAAAAGACGTGAATGTTGCACAGACCCACGATTGTTTCACGATTTCAGAGATCATAGAGATGGAAGATCTGGGATTCTGCAAGAAAGGCGAAGGTGGCGAATTCATCGCTGCTGGAGAAAATGACTTCGGAGGACAAGTTCCAACTAACACCGATGGGGGACTCTTGGGATGTGGCCACCCATTTGGTGGAACTGGTATCAGGCAGGGAATAGAGGTGACGAAACAGCTCCGCGGCGATGCTATTCAACAGGTCCCCGACGCTTCTATAGGACTGACCCACAATCTCAGTGGGTTCATCGCCGGCAATACGGTAGTAATATACGGAAAGGAGGCTTCATGAGTGTTCCAGGGATTTCAACGCTTGACGGAAAGTATATGATCACTATGGATTTGTTCCCACAACAATCCAAAGAGTTTAACCAGATATACGAGTTTTATGAATTTCTAAAATCAGGCCGCTTTACCACCAGAAGATGCAAAGCATGTGGTTTCGAACCATTTCCTCCAAGAGTCATTTGCCCAGAATGCTACAGCAGCGACATGGAATGGATAGATTGGCCTTCGGTTGGCACTGTGATTGAATTAACGGAAGAAGCTGTAGGGGTTCCGCTCGGCTTTGGATCACCGCCTCTGATCCATGCTCTAGTGAACTTACAGGACAAAAAAACTCTTTTTGTTCGAGTAATTAATTGCAAGCAGGGACAGTTGAAAGCTGGTGATCAAGTGAAGTTGGCGGTTTTTCAGGTTGATCCTGTACCTCAAGAATTTGGTCGGGACGTGGTGTTGATGGAAAGGGTATTTTATGCTTTTGAGCCTGTAACTCAAGTCTAGGCTAGCTATCGCTTCCTGGGTTAAATGTATATTCGGTCATCAGGGCTCTTCCCGTGTCAGTTCAACTGAATGGTTGAGCCCTGCGCCGGATGTGTTCTTTAATTTAATTGAGATAGACTTGTATAAGCGCAAAGAGCCTGAAAAAAAGGCGAAGAAGCTTTTCTGTTCAGGTTTTCATTGCGTGGACAGTGTATTGCGGGCCGTCGCCGAGCACACTGAAATTCATTCTCCACTTATCCCCAAAATAGCAACAGGTTTTTACGGAGGGGTACCACGCGCCAGAGGACTGTGCGGCGCTGTTAGTGGCCACTGGGAACCACAAAAACACATCTCCATGCGCCATTATCATATTGTGCTCGACTTCAAATGGCTAAAAGCCAAGTCACGGTCCATTGAGAGAACTTTATTGATACTGGTTATTTACGCAGAGGCAAAGATCCTGGATCTCTAACTTGGCAAGTGTTACATATTTCCTGAGCAGCCAAGAAAATTTACGCCAGACGGTGACAAGACAAAGGTTCTGGAGAGAGGTTGGAGATGGAAAAGCTCATTTAATTACGCTGAACCACAGGTTGAGACGACGCTGCTCCCGACATCCAAACACGATGTTCTGTCACGATCATTTTGACCGCAGTGGCGGATACCCCTGTATGAAGACTCGATCGCTCTTCTCTGCCGCTACATGGCAGATCTTACAGTCCGCTTCGTAACTCTTGGCTACGTTCGTCTTCGGATCGTCCGCCTGGAACAGCGCCCAGCCCCAACCCTCTGCCCAGAGCGGATTTTCGGCAAACCGGCCCTTCGCGTCCTTGACCATCACAAACCAGCGCATCGGAGCTGCCCCCCATACTACTGGATGGCCAGTGACAGGTTCCCCAGACTCCAGTTTGAGAATCTCCTTTACCAGCGTCGCTCCGTCGGGGAATTTCCCGGTTTTCCGGAATTGCTCCACAGTTTTTCGTTCTGTATACACGTTATGAAGCCCTTTCGACGATCGATCGTCCACTACCGCCCACGATCCCAGATGAACGAACCTGGTCCGGAAATCCTTGGGCAGGCTGATGTGCCCCATGGCGTCAACATAAGACGAGAAGCCCCCTGCTCCGCTGGGCGTTACCATTGAAGTTTGCGCCGAGGATTGCGCCGATAAGCAAGGCTGCTGACGTGACGCCAACGATCGAAACTCGTTTCATGGAGATACCTCCTTTCATTTGTAGGAGATAAATTTATTTGGCTGTAGTTGAGTTGTCTATAATTTGTCGATCATCTATTGTTGTCAACTCTTCTTCACGGTTCCGTCTGACGTGCCGGGAATAGACACTGGTAAAGATAATGCCCATGGCTACAATCAAATATTCCGACGTCCTGAAAGGCCATTCGCTCAGGTTAGGGTAGTTGAGACGAACAACATTGATCATAGTATTTGCCAAAAAAACAAATGACCATGCCGATGTGGTTACAATGCAACTTCGGATAAACGAAGAAGAATTCCACAATTCTCTCGGAACGTGTTCTCTTGCGTAATTTTCTGTAAACGGCCGTCCCAGGAGCATTGAAAGTTGAGTGGCCAGAAAGAGAGTTCCAGAGGCTAGGACACCAAGATGATGGATGACCCACATGTTTTTGAGCCAGACAACAGTGACCAGCGCAAAAGAAAAGAATACATAGCCGGCCCACAGGATTGCTCCCTTGTGAAGTTTGGTGATGGCCATGATAATGACCAACGCTGCTGCCACGAAAAGCGCAATATGGAGCCGAAGGATAGAAGGGCCTGAGATGAACCAAAACGCGAGCCACGGAGCAAAAGCCAAAATAAGTTTACCGATTTCCATCATAGTCTTGTCCCTCCGCATCAAGCATTAGCTCGGTGCATTATTTACCTAGGAGCCCGTCGGTCTGGGAATTAAAATCATCCAAAATTTCCGACCGGTTTTTTTATCAAGCTGCTTGAAGGGCCCGGTTCGTATCAGCAGAAAACTGAACAGGTCCAAGCGCCAACGTAAAAAA
>JBAZSD010000047.1 GCA_041662605.1 Desulfomonilaceae bacterium | reverse complement strand
CCGTGAAAAAGCGTCTTTTTTGCAAAAACACTATACCACGGGCCTGCCCGTGAAGCTCATTTATTACACATGCTTAAACACCCAAAAAACACTTTTGCAAGTGGCTCAATTATTAGGGAGCGCTCGATGCGCTATAAAATTACTCCAATCGGGACTTGATCTTTTTAAATTCGCTTTGATCGCGTAGATTTTTGAATACTGGGTCCGAGGAAAGCTTATCCAGGTTTCTATAGCCTCTATCTATCGCCATATTTAGAGACTTAAACGCTTTTGCATTCTGGTTGTTCAGAGCGTACATCCCAGCCAGGTTGTAGTAGTGAGATGGATCTCCTGGTTCCGTGGCCACAGCCTTGAGCATCCACTTGATGGCCTCATCCAGTCTACCGGATATTGCCAGATTCAGGGCGTAGGGAGCATAGAGCGCTGAGGACCCAGAAAATTTTTCAATGCCTTTCTCTATGAGTTTCCGGGATTCATCGATTCGACCAGTTTCCAGCCATAACATGGAGAGATTGGCGTATACTTCCGGAAAATCATGACCGGAATCCAGAATTTGTTCGTAAGTATCCTGCGCTTCCTTCCGATTTCCTCCCTTATAAAGAGCAATGGCCAGAGATAGTTTCAACTCCGGATCGCCACCAGCGAGTTTCACGGCCTCGCGATATTCATTTACCGCTTCTCCATATTGATGGGCTTCCAGAGCGAATGAGCCAAGCATTTTGTGAACTTCAGGGTTGTCGGTTTCCGACCCGGCGATTCGTAAAAGCGCTCTCTTTGCTTCCTCCTTCTTGCCTGCCCAGCGTAGGGTTTTTGCCAGATTGAGGTCTCTTAGCGCATAAATCGACGAATCCAGGGATTTGAACCCCTGGTCCAAAACTGATTGGATTTCCGTCTTGTTCAATGTTTTGCACCCGCTTATCAGTCCCATAGACTGAATTTTCTCATATAAAAGCTCAGCGAGCGCCTGGTGCAACTCAATAGTCGGATGAACATGATCCAGGAAACTTTCATCCCCTGGGATGCCTGATTTACTTCCATGCTCTTTGGAATAGGAATCCACGAAACTGCAAAATTTGATCAATGGCGCTTGCTGTTCGGCAGCGATTTTGTCAATTTGATCGATTATGGATGACGTTGCCCTAAGCGGGCAAACGTCTAGGTCTTTAGCCTTTACAAAGTTGCGACGTGCTTCCTGGTATTGCGTCTCTGCTTCCAGGGCTTTGCCCTTCAGGAAATAGGTCAGCGCGTATAATGGATCAACACGCTCTATTTCATTTGTTTCATCAACGGCCTTCTTGAAATCTCCACTTGCAAGCAACGCTCTGACGTCTTCAAGTTTTCGGTCTATCTCTTTTTGTTGCGTCAAAGTCAGTTTGGAATCGTGTTGAGACTTGAAGGGAGAAAAATCTTTGAGATTGGAGGGAGTTTCCACAAGAATTATTGGAACGTGGGCCTGTTTGCACAGGGAGATCATCTCTCTCAGGTTGTAAGCGTAATGCTTTAATACACCGCGAGCAAATTGTTCATCATGATAGTACAGGTCCAGCCCAGCGCTCTTATCTAGAATTGTGGTAGCTTCATCATTGAGTAGCGTCTTATCTGCATTGCTATTTGGAGAATGATCTTTTTGATTCGTCTTTTTGTCAGCAGTCTTTACCCTGTCTATTATCGGTACAAGGATGGTTTCCAACGCCCTGTAAATCCTGAGATTCTCCATGTAGGATCGTAGCGAGATCAGTAACGGTCCCTGCTCAAACATGCCTGCGTAACTGCGTCTTTCAAGGAACTCATTGTGCCCGACATACATTATTACGAGGTCGGGATTGTATTGAAGACTTTCCTGTACTAGATTCACAATTCTGTAAGAAGCGTAGGAAATCCCACCGGCATTGATAACTTGAACTTTCTTTGTCGGGCAGGACGCGGCCAGAATGTCTTCGAGCCATCGCGAATATGAAGTTCGGCCGTCAAAGGGATGGCCATATGTTGTGGATTCGCCGAAAGAAAACACGCGCAACGAGTCTGGCGGTTTTTCAACCGGGAATGAAACATCGTTGAAATATTTTAAGCGAATGGGGGAAACAGAAGCGACACCGTCTTTGATTTTAAAAAGAGGATGTATCGAGGAAAATCCCACAAAAGGGTCATCGATTTTCACGTCAGGGGTCCAAAACAACCTTAACCCAAACTCTATGAATCCAAGCGCAAGGAAACAGACAACCAAACCTAAAAAAACATTTTTCAGCCAACCGCCGAGAGGTTTTTTCAAATTGTCTGGCGAAATCTCAGGTCGGGTTATTGAATTCTTGTGGGAAGTTTTCCTTTGACTGTTTTTCGAGATTTTTGGATTCTTGGGTCTTGGAGGCATGACAAATTTCCCAGGTTTTTTCTGCTAGTATGTTTTTGACAATCCGATCTTCGATAATCCCATACGGTGTTTGACCTTTGAGCCCGGTACATTTAAAATTACACGAGGCGTTAATGTCAAACAAGCTGGATTACGAGGCTACGATACTGAAAATTATGGACACTGCTTAGTAGGAGACACATATGAGAGAAAGTCTGATGATTGCATTCCTAACCTTGTTTTGTTTGGTTTTCGCTGTGGGTGGGGTCATGGCTCAAGATCCAGTCAAATGGTCAGCCCCCATGAATCAATATCCGGAACAGTGGTCCCCGTCGCCCGCTCCGCCCCAATACAATCCTTACGGATATTCTTACTATCCTTATGGCGCTTACGGGTACGGGGGCGATGGACAAAATCAGGCTTATTCTTATGGTTACCCTGCGCCTGCTCAGCAATATGGTGGCGCTTATTCGGGCAACCCGTATTATGGCTACTACGGCAGGTAATAACCGTCTGTCTTACTTATGCAGCGAGTTCAGGCCCACGAATGGATCTCTGCCTTAATGGCCGAGATAAGGTCATCCGGCTTAATCAATCTGGTCTCTTTTGTCTGGCGATTTCTGAGTTCAATACCGCCTTGTGACAATGCTTTTTGGCCAATGGTTATCCTTAAGGGTATTCCAAACAGGTCAGCGTCTTTGAATTTAACCCCTGGTCGTTCGTCTCTGTCATCCCACAGAGTGTCAATATTGTTGGCCCACAGGCTTTCATACACCTTGAGAGCAGCGTCATTTATCGCCTCCGATTTTGACGCTATTGTGGTGATTATTGCTGTGAAAGGCGCCAACGGTGGTGGAAAAATGATACCGTCATTGTCGTGATTCTGTTCGATTGCAGCGGCAAGAACTCTGCTTACTCCGATCCCGTAACATCCCATTATCATTAACGTGTCTTTGCCTTCCGGATCCAGAAACGACGCGTTCATGGCTTTTGAGTATTTGACCCCAAGCTTGAAAATGTGACCGACCTCTATTCCTTTGCTTAATCGTAATGTTCCTTCACACCGGGGACACAAGTCACCTTCTGTTGCGGACCGGAAATCTCCCGCTTCATCTACCCTGAAACCCTTTCTGGGATCTACATTGACCAGATGGGTGTCGATCTCGTTTGCGCCTATCACTGCGGCGTCTATGGAAAATATGGCGTTATCGGCCAAAATCCTCGTATTTTTTAATCCAAGTGGACCTGAAAATCCTACAGGGCCACCCGTAACCTCCCGGATCAAGTCAGCGCCGGCCATTTCAATCTCAGAAACATTGAGGAAATTTTTTACCTTGACTTCGTTAAGTTCATGATCACCCCTCAACAGGACGGCAACAGTACCTTTATCTGTTCTTAAAATAAGAGTCTTGATGATGTTTTCAGGAACAATTTTAAGAAAAGCGGCGACTTCTTCGACCGTCTTGACGCCAGGTGTATTTACTTTTTCAAGCTCTCCTGAAGTAGATTCAATTGATGCAGGTAGAGATCTAATTTCGGCTTTTTCAAGATTTGCCGCATAGTCACATGAATCACATGACACTATAGTGTCTTCGCCCGTGGTCGCGAGAACCATGAACTCATGTGAGAAACTGCCACCGATTGGGCCCGAGTCAGCCTCAACGGCTCTAAATTCCAGGCCGCATCTTTGGAAAATTTTAACATATGCGTCTCGCATTTGAAGATAGGTCTCTTCCGCTCCTTCTTCAGTCGCGTCGAAGGAATAGCCGTCTTTCATCATGAATTCGCGGCCACGCATCAATCCGAAACGAGGCCTTATTTCGTCACGAAACTTGGTTTGGATCTGATACAAATTCAGTGGCAGGTCCCTATAAGAACGAACCTCGCGTCTAACAAGATCGGTAATAACTTCCTCGTGGGTCGGGCCAAGGCAACATTCCCGGTCATGCCTGTCCTTGAATCTGAGCAGCTCTTTGCCATAGATTTCCCAGCGACCTGATTCTTTCCAGAGTTCCGATGGTTGCACAACCGGCAGAAAGACTTCTTGCGCGCCCGCCGCATCCATTTCTTCCCTAACGATCTGCTCGACTTTGCGCAATGAGCGATAACCAAGAGGCAAATATGAATATATTCCGGCTGTTAATTTTCGGATCATGCCAGCTCTTATCATTAGTTTATGGCTTATAACTTCAGCGTCAGAAGGATCTTCTTTAAGGGTCGGAACCAAGAATCTGGATAGCTTCATTAAAAATTCCTCTACCGGCTAATGGTGCATTGTTAGCTACGCATGGTCGCAATTGCGGTTTTTATGGTCCTCAATCTTCAAATTCTTAACAGAACCGTTTCAAATAGGCAAATGTTGGGATTCCAAAAGCGCAGGATGAGAAGTCTAGTGTATGGAACCTGGTTTCTGTTAAAATAAATCAACAGGGGAACTTGACTGACACTATAGGAGTCAATTGCTGAACAACAAATCATCCGGCGAAATTTTACTCATCGCAGCGGAGCTAAGGAAAATTGCCTCTTCCTGTCACCTCTGTCCACGGGAATGTGGAGTAGACCGGACCTCCGGGGAATGTGGCTACTGCGGAGCTGGGTGGCTCCCATCTGTGAGCGGTATTGTCAAGCATTTCGGAGAAGAGCCTCCTCTAGTTGGAAACGGTGGGGCAGGGACCATCTTTTTTGCACACTGCAATCTTCGATGTGTATTCTGCCAAAACCACCAGATCAGTAGAGGCCTTGTCTGTGATGAGATTTCAGTCGCTGGTCTGGCTTCTGAAATGGTTCGTCTTCAGTCCGAAGGGTCGACAAACATCGAGCCTGTTTCCCCAACACATCAGGTTCACGCATTCATCGAGGCCCTGGGCTTGAGCGTATCGCACGGGCTGAATCTTCCGATTGTTTATAACTGTGGTGGCTATGAATCACTGGAAGTCATCAAGATGATCGACGGGATTGTGGACATTTACTTACCTGACTTGAAATACGCTAATAATGACGCCGCATCTAAATATTCGGATTGTCCGGATTATGTGGAACATGCCAGAGCCGCCATCTTGGAGATGTATTCGCAGGTGGGCGAACTGGAACTTGATTCCGATGGGAGCGCTCAAAGAGGCTTATTGATCCGGCATCTTGTGTTGCCTAATGATATCTCGGGCTCTATCGACACTTTGCAGTGGATAAAGGCTAATCTATCGACAGACGTGGCGATATCCCTGATGGCCCAGTATTCGCCGATGCATGAGGCTCATAAATTTAAAGAAATAAACAGGCGTATCCGTCAGGACGAATATGATAGGGTGGTTGATAAGTGCTGGGAACTTGGATTCGAGAATGTCTATATACAGGACTTCGCGGCGCAGGATTTTGGCATTCCGGATTTTACTGAGGATGAGCCGTTTAGGTGGACCTAAAAAATAAGATTCCGGCAATTAAATTAGGCTCTTAGACATGAATCAACAAAAATTCGATTTTTCTGTCTGGGAAAGGAATTGTGCCCGCAAGAGCGAAGAACGTGAAAAGTCGCGTCAGTTCGCTTTAGCGCGTCTGGATAAAGCGCTCAGGGTCCTGTCAGAGAAGTACTTCTGGCACGGGATTTTTGTATTTGGTTCAGTGACTCGTGAAGGAGCGTTTCATGAGAATTCAGATGTGGACATAGGGATCGAAGGACTGGATCCACTTCAGCATCATGAATTTATTGGCGAACTCTCCAGATTGCTGGAGCGAGATGTTGATGTAGTCCTCCTCGAAGAATGCGGATTTGGTGACAGAATTAAAGAAAAGGGGCTAAAATGGTTGATGAAAACAAAATAGCCGTCTTCTTGGCAGAATTCGATTATCAGACAAGGGAAATTGATAGGATTTATAAGATCATTCAAATAAGAACGCCGTCCGACGCAAAAAATCCCATGCCGGATGAAGTAGTTGAAAGCATAGGTTACTGGCTTCACAACTTATATTGCGCGTACGAAGATTTGTTCAAGATCATATGCTCTTTCTGGGAAAATAACATTACTTCCGATTCAGGTTATCATTCATCTCTTTTGAAACGCATGGTTTTCGGAATAGAAGGAATAAGGCCCGCTTTACTTTCGGAAGAAAGCTTCAGGATACTCGATCAACTCCGGGGTTTTCGGCATGTGTTCAGGCACGCCTATGCCCATGGTCTTGATGAGGAACGTATCCTCATCCTGCTGAACCGAATTAAGTCATCAAACCCGATCATAAAAAAAGACTTAGCGAAATTCAGGCAGGCTGTCGTTTCAATTACCCGACAAGACCTACCCAGCAACTGACACACCTGATGTTATTAATTAGTAAATGAGTTTAACAAGTTAGAATTTAATTGCAACATGTCAAATTATGTAGTAATTGGACTGACGTCGTGAACATGCTTTTCACGAACGGGGGATATCGAGATCCATTCCACTAATTAAAACCTAGCTATCATTAGAAAATCCGGGGGGAAATCAAATGACGAAGCGAGCCATTTTCACAATCGTTTCCTGCAACTATTTCCATTATGCCAAAACGCTCATGCAATCTGTAAGGAAAGTAGATTTAATTTCTGATCTTTTTGTGGTTCTGGTTGATGAGGGTTACAACCCTGAACATTATGCGTCGAACGTTTTCGAAGTCATCAATTTCAAAGATATACCGATTCCTCAGAGGAAGAAGATGTGCTTCCAGTATGACATATTGGAACTCAATACCGCAGTTAAACCCTTTGCCATCAAGTGTCTGTTCACTAAGGGCTACCAGAAAGTCGTCTATCTTGATCCGGACATATTCGTTTACAGCTCCCTGGAAAGAACATTTTGCTCACTTGAATCATATCACGCAGTCGTCACGCCTCATCTAACTGAGCCTCTAGATGATAAATTTCGGCCTGCCGACCTGGATATACTTAGAGCGGGCATCTACAACCTTGGATTCTTTGCTGTGAAGCCCACTGCCGAGGTTCAGAAGTTCATCGATTGGTGGGCGGACAAACTCTCAGACCACTGCAGGGTCGCTATTTCGGAAGGAATATTCGTTGATCAGAAATGGTGCGATTTTATTCCATCTTTTGTAAGCCAGGTACTTGTAGAGCACGACCCGGGAATGAACGTCGCTTACTGGAACCTGAAGCATCGTGAGGTCACAGACCAGGACGGGGCATACTTTGTCGGATCTTCTCGGCTGATCTTTTTCCATTTCAGCGGATTGGGCCTAAACGGATTGTCACTGCTGTCCCGTCACGAAGACCGTTTTGAATCGCTAGGCCTACCCATAACCATTGACAGACTGAAAAAGAACTATCTTGAAATGTTAAAAAAGAACCAGTCAGAATTTTATTCCAGGCAACCATATAATTTTGATCACTTTACTAATTCGTCCGTCAAAATTCCAAAGGCCGTTCGTGAGTTGTACAGAACCAACCGTTTAGTACGTGCCGTGTTTGGTTCAGATCCATTTGATATGTCTAAGGACCCAGGATTCCAGAAAACCTACAACAAGAAAATTTACGGGAAGAAAAACCCGATTACTTTACTGTGCGAATCCATATACAAATCCAGACCGGACCTGCAGGCTGCTTTCCCCAATTGTGGCGAGAATGACGGTGTTGATTTATGCCGTTGGTTTCTGAAGAACGCTAATTTGGAACATGGGCTGGACGATATCTTTGTCCGTGTCGCAAGGAAGGGGCTAGACAATATTGCCAAGCCCAGCGCAGGCTGGGCTAGCTTAAAGCAGGGCCTTGTGAACAAGGTCCTGACAGTGGCTATACAATTTACAAGACCCAATCATGGCGCAATTCAAGACCAGCGCACAGATGCGAAATTAGCCCACCATTGCAGTAGGTTAGCCAAACCGGCAGTACACTGGGCTTACAGGATCGCTAAACGGCTCTTGGGATTGGATCGCTGTCATAGAATACGGGAAGCGCTAAACCAAAGTCTCTTGAAATCGTATGGCGGCAAATCCCAGCCTAAAGTGGTTTATGCGAGAAATCGCCACAAAGATCATGGGCTAAACATCATCGGGTACCTTACCGCTGAACTTGGTTTAGGTGAAGCTGCCAGAGCGACAATTCGCGCTGCCACAGCCGCTGGAATTTCCATCAGCGCGATCAATTTTACCGACGGCTGCAATTCTAGGATGTTTGAAAGTGTAGGCGCCGATGTCGACAAGTCTCCCAAACACTTTGTGAACCTTGTGCATGTCAATGCCGACCAGACACTGGCGTTGGTCCAGGGCATGGGTCGACATTTTTTCTCAGATCGTTACAACATCGGCTACTGGATGTGGGAAACAACGGAGTTCCCTTCGAAGTTCCTTAAATCATTGGAATATTTTGATGAAATTTGGACCGCGTCCGAATTTTGTCGCGAAGTGTTAGCCCGGAAGTCGCTGAAACCAGTTGTCAAGATACCTCACTCCATGAACATGACCCTATCGAAGCCAGATTCTCAACGGATGCTGGGTTTACCTGAAGGCTCCTTCATATTTTTCAATATGGTTGATTTTTTCAGTTTTCCAGAGCGTAAGAATCCTCTCGGCGCAATAGAAGCATTCATTAAAGCCTTCGGAACTGCGTCACAGGATGTTCGCCTGATCGTCAAGATAAGCAACTCTTCTCATCGTCCAGAGGTAAAAAAGATTATCAAGAGCAGGGTCGAAACGACCAAATCAATTACGTTGATTGAGGGTTATATGGACAGGTGGTCACTGAACACGCTGATGGCCAACGTGGACTGTTACGTCTCGCTTCATAGATCAGAAGGTTTTGGTTTGCCGATAGCAGAGGCAATGAGTTTGGGCAAACCGGTAATTGCCACCGGTTGGTCCGGCAACATGGAATTCATGGATGATTCCAACTCGTTCCCAGTCAAATATGAACTTACGGAAATCCCTTTACAAGATGGCCCTTACAAAAATGCCGGTTGTTGGGCAGAACCGGATTGTAATCACGCCGCCGAACTGATGTCCTATGTTGTTAAAAATCCAAACGTTGCGCAAAAAGTTGGCTCCCTGGCCAAGAAAAAGATGCTTGAGGAATATTCTCCTGAAGCTATTGGAAGCCGCATGCGTGATCGGTTAGGCTGGATTCAGGAATCGCTCAACTGAAACTACTGTAATGTCATTTCGAGGGGCGGGGGGATGATGGGCTGGATATCGCTCAGGGCAACAATGATGACAGCAGCGTACTGTTCGATACTCGCCGCAGTTTTGATCGTCGATCTTGGGAGATGTGGGATTGTACCTAACCTTAGCGGTATTGCTTTTCTGACATGGCTGCCATTTTCATGTGTGCTCTGGGGGGTGATCTATTTTAGATCATTCTCCCTCTCAGACCTCAATCTGATCACGATGGAGTCATGCCTGATCACCGGCTTCTGGTTGACAAGCGTCGGTCTTTTGACCGCCGCGTTTTTCTCACCGAATTTCTTTTTGACTGCCACATTGTTTGCAATTTGGAATATAGCGCCTTTGTGCTTTCTCATCCGCAACCCGGAGTCCCTAGGCGCCATAAACTGGAGATGGTACAATCTGTGGCTGTTGTTAACAATTGGTTTATCAATGTCTTTGTGGAGTCAGACCGGCGTAATCCAGAAAATCATTAACCCTGATCACATCAGGTTCCTACCATGGTCCGACCATTTTGTTCATGCCTCCATAATTCAACGCCTTTATGAATGCTCCAAACTCGGAGTCCCGCAAGAATTCGCCATGATGTCAGGCATTCCGGCGCCTTTTTATCATTACGGCTCGTACATGATCCCTTCGGTCCTGCGAGCCGTAAGCTATGTTCCGGCGATCAACATTTCGACTGCATTCTGGTTACCGCTGGGCGGGATCCTGTCCGGACTAGGGGCGTTCGTCTTGGGAAACGGATTGTGGGGCAAGAAAGAAGGAATATCATGCGCCCTGATGATCACTCTTTTGCCCGACCCCTATATGTATGGTTGTGGGCTTGGATATTTCAGTTACCACTTTCTCGGCCAAACAGGGGCTGCGCTGTTTTACGCGGAAGCAATAGCCGCTGTTGGATTGAGTCTGGTAGGGAAGGGCGTAGCCATCAGAAATGATCGGCAAGTATTGGGAGGCCTCGTTCCAATCCTAAGCCTGGCATTATTTAAGGCCCATGTATTCATCATCATATTGCCGGCGGCATGTCTTTGGATAATGCTGTTTTTCCCATCCATAAGCAAAACTAAAAGATTTTTGGGAATATGCCTGTTGATTATTGGTTTCGTTACAATGGCGTTAATCGGGGTCCAGCTCCGTTACATTTCATTTGGTCAACCATGGGCGCTCGAATTTTTTCGTGGTATTTTCTCGCGCGCTTCAGATTCCGATCCGAGGATATATGCGTGGTTGTTCGGGCTCACTCAGAAAACTCTTACTATCCGGGATGATATTGCGGTCGGAACAATTCTCCTGTGGTTCGCTACTCTGGGGCCATTAATAATAGTCGGCGCAGGTCTGGTAAATTGGCTCCTGGTTAAAAAGCTTCTAGATTTTAAAGACGCCTTACCTTTCCTTTGCACGGCCATGTGGACAGGCCTGGTTGTAGTCATGCCCGCCAACCAATACGGTAATCTCGACGAACTCCATCATCGCCCATTCCATGTTGTCTACTATATCTTCGTTATCTGGTTGGCCGGGAGATCATGCGACCTGTTGTTCAAGAGAGTGGATCAGTGGAAACACAAGTCCACTGTTCTCGGCCCAAAACTCAAGATAGCGCTAGCACTAGCCACGGCCTTACTATTAATTGTTCCATGGCATTTCGGCGAATCCGTCTTGAATATAGGGCCATGCGCTGACCGTCATCAGAATTTCAAAATAGAAATGGATGTGTGGAGAGCAGGGGAATTCATGAGGGCAAACGGGAAGATTGGGGATGTGTTTCTGGATTCTGAAGAGGATCAATTCATGAATGTAATAACTGGGATAAGTGAACGCCGTCCATTTTTGTCCGAACCATACCATCGGTTTGTTTCTAGAAATGTTCCAGGTTCAGAGTTAATCGATCGGAGGCAAAAGCTTCATGAAGAATTAAGAAAATGCGATTCTGCCGAATGTATCAACAGAATCGCAAGGGCGAACAAAATCAGATGGTATTTGACTCATCCGTCAGACAGTCTTACGTGGGAGTCGAACCCCAAAATGAAACCGGTGTTTGAAGCGGACGGTTACAAGGTCTTTGATTTGGACATGGCGCAACCTGCTCATAGGCGCCATTAGGTTCCACCTTTCTCAGATAACCTCGTGGATTTGCCGTCAACATCAATCTTTCCAGAGATGTATCCACAATAAATTCTTCGTTTTCCGCCAGGAACTCCATTACCGCCTCCATAGGACCTGGCCCGAAATCCGGGAAAACGGGGTGACCGTTTATATTCGTATCTTCCACGATTAGATAGCTTCCCGTTGTGACCATATCCTTAAAACAAATCATTTCGGCTAAGACATGCTCTTTGGAGTGATCTGAATCCAGTATCACCATCACCGTTTCAAGGCCGGCCGATTCCTCCGCAAGCTTGAGAAGCACAATTTCATCGGTAGAGGAACCCTTAATGTACTTCAGCCTGTGATGACGTGGTCGAGGCTTTTCCCCATCTGGCCCGTCGCTAATATCCACAGAAATAACCCTGCCATGATTAATTGCATTAAGAATTGTTGCTAAGAATAGCGCTGATCCCCCATAGAGGGTACCTGTTTCAATAATGAGATCAGGTCTGAGTTTGTAGATCAGTTCCTGATAAATCCAAAGATCCGTCGGAAATTTTTGGACGGGAGTCCCCAGCCATTGTGTGCTCTTCCATGTGTTGTTTTCGTCGTCGTAATAGATTTTGTTGAATTCTGAAATCAGATCATGGTGTGTCATCGATTCCCCCCGTTTGCCTTGCTTACATAAGGCAGTTATTAATTAATACAAATATATAGCAACTTTGTTTAAAGCAACTTATATTTTCAGCTGAGATGTGTCGTTTTGTTCTGGCCTTTCCTAGCGCGTCACCCTAGGCTGAGTTACGACGCCCTGTCAGGGCTGATTATGGAAGACACGAGGCTCATTAATTAGCGGCTCGTTCAGCCATAAATTCTCTGTATTGCGCCACGACATGTTCAGGTCGACCATTAGCCCTGATCTCGCCGTGATCCAGCCAGTAGACGTAATCGGACATTTCCTCCACCTGTTTAAGGTCGTGCGACACGAAGAGGATCGTAACGCCACTGGCTCTGAAGTTCTCAATGCGCCTCCTGCACTTGGTCTGGAAAGCGTCATCACCCACACCGAGGATCTCATCCACAATTAAAATGTCCGGATCCACATCCGTGGCTATCGCAAAGCCGAGCCTTGCTATCATTCCCGATGAATAGGTCCGCAGAGGAGCGTCAATGAATTCCCCAAGTTCCGAGAAATCTATAATCTGGTCGAGTTTTTGAGTTATTTCCTTATTTGTGCAACCCAGGATAGTCCCGTTGAGATAAGTGTTCTCACGGCCTGTCAGTTCAGGGTCAAAGCCCGCTCCAAGCTCGATTAACGGGGCGATCCGCCCATTAATCACAACTTTCCCTTCTATCGGTTTGATAACACCTGCCAGAACTTTGAGCAGCGTGCTCTTGCCCGCTCCATTACGGCCGATTACACCAACTACTTTGCCTGTAGGTGATTCAATGTCTACGTTCTTGAGCGCCCAGAACTCCTCGTAATCGTAACGACCACCCTTAATACGGTAAATTACATATTCTTTGACCGACCGAATTACCTGCTTAGGTAACTGGAATTTTACGGAAACGCCCGAAACGTTGATAGATTGCATGTTCTTTTTAGAACTCACCGCTCAGATTCCCCCTTTGATCTGAGGATCAGGGTAAACTGGTGATCACCCACAAAATAGATTTCCCTCTTCGTTCGAAATGACAATACCTTGATAGTAGTGTCAGCCGAGGTGCCGACAATTCAACAGTAGTGGCAGGCGTCCATGTTTGCTGTAAAAAACACCTTAGAATTCAGTTGGCCTAAAACCCGGTTCATTCATTACGTCCATCAATTCATCGCCCACAGCGAGGACAATAATTCCTTTCCGGGAAGCGTGCTTCACAAGGCTGTCGTCAACGTATAAGGTAGCCAAAGAACCGATGAATTTTCGATTTGTATATTCCGGGAAGTATTCCCTGACATCTCTAATTGTATCCATTAGTTCGCCGATATCAGCCGGAGCAAGTTTATTTTTTGTCTCGTTAACCAACACATAGTCACCGCATTCGGCTATGGCGTCAAACTCCTTGGTACGACTTCTGTCGTCTGGGTGAACCCGGCGTATTCGTACCATGAGACCGCAGCCGTAAGACGGTGGGCAGTCAACCACTTCCTGAAGTATACCGCATATACTCGGCGCTACCAGATCTTCTGTCATGCGACCTTGTTTGTTGGCTATCTCTCCAAGCTGTTTGTTCAGTTGCCGATGCTCTCGGCGCATCTCATCCTTAAAACTTTCGATTCCATCCTTAAAACCGCTCACTTCATCTTTGAAACCGCGCATCTCATCCTTAAAGCTTTCGACACCGTCCTTAAAACCACTCATCTCTTCCTTAAACCCGCGCATTTCATCTTTGAATTCCTTCATTTCTTCTTTAAATTCCCGCATCTCTATTGATGTTTGCGCAACTGTGGCTATCAGGTCGGCCATCATCTCTTCCAGGCTTCTGACTCTTGACTCCAACAGTGGGATGTTCATAAACTACCTCCTTGCCCCCTTGATGTAACACTATTAATGTGAATCATTTTAAATGGAGCGTCAAGGAATTGTGGCTCGTGGCAAGCCTCGATCGAGATGCCTACACATAATAAACAAAATCATCTTCAGCCTTGGTAAACACCTTGTACCCAATGATAAGCGTCACCACAGCAATCAAAACGCTCATCGCAATTATGCCGAAACTCGGGAGCGTACCATTGTAAATAGGGCATCTGAAACTCTCGATGAAATAATACATGGGGTTCATTTTGATAAATATGTGGTATCTCTCGGGCACTATATCCATCGGATACATTATGGGAGTAAGGAACATCCACGGCATGAGAATCACGTTATAAAATTCGCCCACATCAAGAAAGAACACGGTCATCGAAGCAAGCATCAAGGCCACCCCTAGTGTGAACATGGTCACAAGGATAAATGGCACTATCAGGAACAACATAGACGCATGGAAGCCGTTTCCCAATATTGGAACTATTATCAGCAACGGTATCATCGCTGCTCCAAAATTGATCAATCCGGACAAAACTACGGACAGGACCAGCGCAATCTTTGTGATGTAGACCTTCTTGATGAGTTGCCCAGCGTTTATGATGCATCTCGAAGCCGTGGTCGTGCTTTGCGAGAAGAAATTCCACACAAGGTATGCGGACAAAAAATAGATAATGAAATCTTTGGTCCCAAACCTGAATATTGTTGAAAAAACAACCGTGTAAACCGCTGTCATAATTATAGGATTCAGCATCGTCCACATGAATCCAATTGCAGACCGCTTGTACCGTACCGTGAGTTCGCAGCGGACAAGATTGAACAGAAGATCCCCCGATATAAACATGTCTCTAATATTGTCCCCCCATTAATTATACAGATCAAGAGTCTAAAACAATTAAGGAAATTGATTACTATATTTTGATGTGAGTGTCAAAGGATTTGAGAAAAGAAAACCACGGCGCCAATTTCCTCATGGCAGGCCCTTGCGACGCATATCATCTCGACCGAACCTCGCGACAATTGTCATTTCGTGCGAGCGTAGCGACGAGAGATCTTTCCCTGACCTGTGGGGTGAAAAGCAATGGTCTAGCGAATTAGGACAGTTGAACGCGACTTTTAAGTGCAAGCTGCTTGTTCATGCCGCTGCTCTCTGTTGGGGTGGGTAACCCCAGTAAACTTCATAAGGTGTTCTTCTGTCAAGGCT
>JBAZSD010000046.1 GCA_041662605.1 Desulfomonilaceae bacterium | reverse complement strand
TCCAACCTCCAAAAAACAAACGGCCTTAGATCTGTCTCCTCCAGAAAAGAGCCGCATCTCAGATCATTGACCAAGAGGTAGATTCATATTACCAGGTAACTCGGCCGCGAATAACTGAGGGGTTACGGATATAGTTTTTTGTATATTTCCAGATTGGCCTTTGATATAGATAATTTGGGGCATCTTACAATCAACTGGCTACCTTTTCCGCTAGTGGGGCTCAAGCCATGTCAGATCATGACAAAACCATCGAGCAACTTATCGATGAATTAAATAAGATGCGTCTCCAGATGGATGAGTGGAAGGCTGCTCAAAAGTTGTTGAGTGAAAAGGAATCACTATATCGTAAGATAGTTGACAAGGCTGGTGAAGCCATTTTAGTAATTCAGGACGGACGGATCAAGTTTGTAAACCAGACTGCTTCAGAGCTGACCGGATATTCAACAGATGAAGGTTTGGCTTCCCAGGCCATTGAAGCCTTTGTTCACCCGGATGACAGGGACATGGTTAACCAATATCACGTTCGACGACTTCAGGGTGATAATACCCCCTTTCGGTATGATTACAGATTTTTGTGCAGGGATGGGACCGTGAAGTGGGCGGAGATGAATTCTTCCTTGATAATGTGGGAAGGAAAACCTGCTGGTTTGTGCCTTGTCTCTGACATTACCGAGCGTAAGCAGGCGGAAGACGCTTTGCGGGAAAGTGAGATAGTCCACAGGACCTTGTGTAAAAATATTCCCGGAATTGTTTACAGAGTTTTACTTTCTGAGCCGGTTACAATGAATTTTTTTAACCCTACGATTGAACCCATTACAGGATTTACAGAAACCGAACTGACAATGGGGGATGTCTGTTCGATCGACCCGCTGATTCTGGAGGAAGATAAAGCCAGAGTGGTGGAGTTGGTCAAACAAGCTATAGCTGAAGACAGACCATTCGATGTAGAATATCGAATTAGACACAAAAGTGGCTCAATCAGGCATCTTCGAGAATATGGCCGGCCTATTAAAAGCCTTGCTGGGGAGCGCTTTTACATAGATGGAGTGATTTTTGACGATACCGAGCGTAAGCTGGCGGTCGAGGCTTTAGCACGTAGCGAGGAGACTTTTAGGCTAATTGTTGAGGGGGCTCCGGAGGCTGTGCTTGTCCAGACCGGTGGTATTCTTGCCTACGTGAACGCGCCTGCGCTGAAACTATTCGGTGCAAACTCGCCGAGCGACCTTATTGGTAAACCTGTCATGGACCGTTTTCATCCCAGTTTTCATGAGACAATAAAGGAGCGCATTCGACTGCTGAACGTCGAGAAAAAAGAGGTGATGCCATTGGAGGAGATCTGGCTGCGAATGGACGGCTCTGTAATCAATGTAGACGTTTCCGCTGTCCCAATAAATTTTCGCGGACAAGATGGGGCCTTGGTATTTGCTCGTGCCCTAACCGAGCGCAAGCGGATCGAGCAAGAAAATCAGGTTCTTCAGGCTCAGCTTCTTCAGGCCCAAAAGATGGAAGCCCTTGGCACTCTGGTCGGAGGCATAGCCCACGACTTCAACAACATGCTCCAAACGATCATTGGCTATTCCGAACTCCTATTGATAAACAAGAAAACCGACCAACCTAACTACAAGGACATTGAAACCATAATTCAAACAGGTAAAGAAGGGGCGGACCTTGTAAAGAAGCTGCTGGCGTTTGGCAGACAGGCCCCGATATTTCCCATCGACCTGGATCTGAACCATCAGATCACGGAACTGATCCCTCTAATTTCTCGAACTCTGCCACGGGTTGTGCAAATTGACGTCGATTTAACCGACGAGCCGGTGACGATTCATGCGGACCCGAACCAAATCTCTCAAACCGTTATGAATCTCGCCATCAATGCCTCTGATTCCATGGCTAATGGTGGACATTTGAAGATCGGAACTACGAACGTCTGGTTAGACGATGAGTATTGCCGGACCCATCACGGAGTCAAACCAGGAAACTATTTGATGCTGTCAATTTCTGACACCGGTTGCGGAATGGATGAGAAAACCCTTGCACGAATTTTTGAACCTTTCTTTTCCACAAAACAAAGAGGCGCAGCAAGAGGAACCGGGCTCGGTCTTTCAGCGGTACAGGGCATATTGGAACAGCAAGGCGCTTATATAACGTGTGAAAGTCAACCGGGAATTGGTTCCGAATTCAGGATTTATTTCCCTGCTATAGGCTCAGGGCCTACGATTCAGCAAAAGAAATCTCAGTTATCTCAAACAGCCGGAGCGGAGACAATACTGGTGGTAGACGACGCCCCAGCGATAGTTGAACTCGCTCGGCGGGTTCTCATAAACGCTGGTTACTCCGTCATTACAGCCACCAATGGAAGAGAAGCTCTTGAAATCTATAGAACCAGGGGAAGGGAGATCTCTCTAGTCATTTTGGACCTTCTCATGCCTGAAATGTCCGGCAAAGACTGTTTGATGGAACTGGTCAAGATTGATCCCCAAGTGAAAGTACTTGTAGCAACCGGCTTTTCCCCAGGCGATGATCTTCACAGAGAGATTAATCCACTTGTAAGAGGTTTTGTGCAAAAGCCATATGGGATGGCTGAACTAGTGAACCAGGCGCGTTCCGTGTTGGATGCCAAGCGTGAACGTCCCTGAACTCATCGTCCCCCCAAAGTGAGGTCCAGATGCTGGAAGATCGTCTAAAAATCATGTTGATAGAGGACAATCGCGTCGACGCCCGTCTCATTAAAGAGATGTGCCTGGATTGTGAGTCCGTTGACCTGGATATCCAGGTTGAATCCCGTCTGGCGTCGGGATTAGCCCGTCTTGGAACAGGCGGCGTCACAGGGGTTCTTCTAGATCTGAATTTGCCCGATAGTCAGGGTATTGAAACGTTGATCCGCGTTGAATCTGAGTTTCCTGAAATTCCAATTATCGTGCTTACCGGCCAGGAAGATGAAGCTGTAGCCGTTGAGGCTGTAAAACACGGGGCGCAGGATTACCTGTTCAAGGGCATGGTAGACGGAAACCTGTTGGTTAGATCCTTACGTTACGCCATAGAACGCAAACGAATAAAGGTAGACCTTATCAAAGCAAGGGACGAGTTGGAGAGACGGGTTGAGGAACGCACGTCGGAACTGCTAACGACGAATGAGCGACTCAAGAAGGAATTCGCTGAGCGCAACCAGGCAGAAGAGGCGCTGAGACAGAGTGAACTGAGGCTGAACCTGGCATTGAACGGAGCGGGCCTCGGGTCGTGGGACTACAACCTTGAGACAGGCGAGGCCATTTACGACCGGCGTTTGGCCAAAATACTCGGATTTACACTGGATGAAGTTCCGTCACATCTCCTTTGGTTGGAGAATCTCACTCATCCAGACGACTGGTCTCGAGGTGTGGAGATGTTTAATGAGCACCTGGAAGGACGCACACCTTTATATGAGGCCGAATTTCGACTTAGGCCCAGGTTGGGCGACTGGAAGTGGGTTTTGGCCCGTGGTTCAGTCGTAGAGAGGGATAAAGACGGCAAACCGTTGCGGGTAGCCGGAACTTATCTTGATATTACCGAACGGAAGACGGCTGAGGATGCCTTGCGTGTCAGTGAAGAACGTTTCCGGGCAATATTTGACGGCGCCCAGGACATGATTTTCATGATGGATCGTAGTCTTAAATACACGCAAGCGAACCCCGCGATGGCCAAACTTCTAGGACTTGACGTGTCCGAAATCATTGGACGCAAGCCCCAGGACATCTATGGCGAAAAAATCGCTCGACAGCTTCGACTGCTGGATCTCCGCGTACTCGGAGGAGAGTCCATCGAAAGAGAACACACTGCCCGGATTAAGGGTGTCTCGTTGACCCTGAATACGATCCTCAGACCTCTTCACAACGCCGAGGGAGAAATTATCGGCGTATTCGGGATTTCTCGTGATGTGACGGAGCGCGCGAAGGCATTTCCAAGCCCAAAAGCATCTTTTGAAAGCTACCCCTCGGAGGCCATGAGGGCGACCATGCGCGAGGCCCTCTCGGCAGCCGCCAGTGACGGCACGGTTCTGCTTCAGGGGGAGAGCGGGAGCGGGAAAGACTATTTGGCGCGCTGGATCCACGACCATTCGAAGCGGGCGCTAGGTCCTTACTTTTCGCTGAATTGCGCTGCCATATCAAGGGAATTGGCGGAATCAGAGCTTTTCGGACATGAGCGTGGCGCATTTTCAGGAGCGCATGGCCGTAAACGAGGACTTCTTGAGTTGGCGGAAGGAGGTACCCTCCTGTTAAACGAAATAGGGGAACTTCCAATCTCGTTGCAGTCCAAGCTTCTTACGTTTCTGGACACAAGGTCATTCCTTCGTGTCGGTGGTGAAAAACCCATTAATGTGAATGCTCGGATCATTTCGGCTACCAACCGGAGCCTCGATAAGGAGGTTGAGGAAGGCCGATTCCTATCCGCCCTTTTCTATAGAATTAACGTTTTTGGGATAACCGTGCCACCCCTTCGTGACAGGATCGAAGACATCCCCGTACTCCTGGAAGAGATCATGTCGAGGCTGGCTGCGGAACTTCAACTAACTCATCTCCCGTATGTCGATCCGGCCTTCGCAATTGCGCTTACGAGGTATGACTGGCCCGGCAATGTCCGGGAGTTCCGGAACGTGCTCGAGCGCTCATTGATGCTATCCGACGGGCATAGCTTAAGCTTGACACTCCCTTCTGTTAAAGCAAGTTCTGAGGACTGGTCTCACGTGTCGAGTTTTCCGGTACACGAAGCCACGCTTCATGATGTGACCGATGAGGTGATCAAATCCCTGATTTTGGAGGCGCTCCGACGTTGCGAAGGCAATAGAAGATCCGCAGCCCGGATGCTTGGTATAGCCCGAGATTCTCTGTATCGTCACATGAAGCGTTTTGGGATCATGAGCGAAAACCGCACCGCAGATGAGGATGATTGACCTACATTAAGACACCAGGCTAATTTGTAACCTCCTGATAAGACACACGTTACTAATTTTATGGTATGTTGTTCAGGCATATTTGTCTCGTTTCGCTTCTCCTGTCGAATCTCCGTAACTCACACCAAATTCTGTCTCTATATCTAAGCGCCTAATTAGCCTACGGTTTTCAAGAAGATGGTTCTGTTTGGAACAGTTGGCACGAAATGTGCTTCCTGTATGGCAAGGGTTATACTATCTCCGTTACCATAATCTGAAACGTTTTTTGAGCTGTCTGGACCAAGCTTAGCGCCTGCCGCCATGTCCGAAGGTATCAATAAGGACGAGCAGCGCTGGAGAGAGCAAGCGTTTCACTACGTTAGAAGCGGCGCTTGGCGCCGATAACACAATGAAGACTAAAAACAACATCCTCGGCTGTCTTTTGTTAGTTGTGACCATCGCCATGACACCGGGTACTGTTCGATCTCAGGACTTGTCGATACCTTTTGATGACAGGGCTTTTCAGCTTATCGAGCAGATACAGGACCTGGAATTGATGGGGCGTGACATACAAAGGCGCTATGAGGCGGAGAAACGAACAGCGACTCTAGCCTCTTTGTCGCGACAATCATTGACACATTCTATGCAATTGAATGGCGAACTAATCAATCGAGTCCTCAGTCATCTAGCCGGCTCTCCTGAATATGAAAGGTTTGTCAAGGTGTACCGGGGACTTATTCGGCCCCCTGGTTATACACACATCTGTACGGCAAATCTGTTGGCTGAATACATGAGTTTAATGGAATCTGCGCGGACAAGATTATCGACTCAATTGAAAGACCGCCTAAAAAATTTAGCAAATGAAAGTTCCGCTCAGTCTTACGCTAAGAGCGAATTCGCTGAATCCGACTTCATGAACATTGTCGTTCCCCAATACCCTGGTAGCGCAAAAGGGGGTCAAAGCGAAGGAAGAGGCCAAGCATTAATTGAAGAAGCACGGACGCTCAAACTGGCCACGGAAAAATAAAAGACCTTACAAATTACCGGCCCCAGCCGATTTTAGCCAGAACTGCTTGGAATTGGCGGGAAAATAAGGATTTGATATGCGATTGGCGAGAAGAGCTTCAACAATGGCAAAGCGGCCACATAATTTTGGTTAAAATGTAAGGAGGTTAAACAACCATGGCAGAATCAGTTAAAAAAACGCTTTATGTGATGCGGCCCCCCAATGGCCCCGTGTTCCTTGTGTATGACAAAGAGTTGGCTGAATTGTTATTATCAAAAGTAAACGCCAAGTTTAACCAGGAAATTAAGCTGGAAATACATGAAAGGAAAGAAACGGACCACAGAAGAACGTCCGACTGAAGCTGAAGTGAAACCATAGAAAGAACAGTGCACATTCTGTGTCTAGGTGATCGCTAAAGATAGGTAGGTCTATAAGTAGTATCTTAGGACGCGGCTGACAAACCCCCGCGGAGCCGTTTCCGTAGGAGTTTATAGGCCTACTCACCGTTGTGTGAATGACGGAAAATTTTCCAAGGAGGGAATTTGTGAGAAAGATTAATTTTCTAACGAGTGGAAGGGTTTGGGTTACTATCTTGGCCTTTGGAATTGCCGTTTTAGTAGTAGGCGGTTCGGCCATGGCGCAAAGAGGGTCGAAGGCTATGGAAGACGATTTGGCTAAGCGCAATGCCACTATGATGGACGCGTCGAAAAAAATAATGGAGGGCGCCAACATGATGCGGGAAGCGATGAAAATGATTCAGGAGAAAAAAGATGTAGCCAAAGGCAATCAGATGATGTCTGACGCCGACAAGATGATGAAGCAGGGCGAAGAGATGATGGCTAAGACTCAGGAAATGGTTATGAAAGATGGCGCCATGATGGAAAAGATGAAAAAAAAGATGGAGGCCCGTAGACAAATGATGGAAGGCTCAAAGATGATGCAAGGCGGAATGATGATGAAGAAAGGGCAAGAAATGCCGCCTGAGGGACAAAAACAGATTATCGAAGGGCATAAGCATGTTGAAGAAGGAGCCCAAAAGATGAAAGAAGAACAGCCGTCTGAAAAACTAAAGTAAAATACATTAATGCGAATTCGCGTTTCAGTGAGTAACTTGCCGGGGCCTGTCACCGACGCCAACACCGAACAAAAAAGAGAAACAAAAATAAGGCAATAGAACATGAAAAACCAAAAGAATACGAACATCGTTCGCCTTTTAAGCCTTGCATTGGCCCTGGCCATCTGGTCCCCAGTCCAAGCGCTATCCGCCGGGCCTGGGGAAGGGAAGATGATGGGGGGCAATATGATGAACCAAACTGACGGATGGATGGGTGGATGGGCGGGCGGAGGGATGTGGGTATGGACGGTGGTCGGCATCCTGGTGATAGTCCTGCTAGTCGTTGTTATCAGCAGGCTGATCAAAAAGTAATTCAGCGCTCGGCGTTGCAATGAAGTCAACTGTCAACCATGAAGGGACACCTATGCTGGTCAAATTATCTACCGACAAAACCGTGAGTGAGGCTGCGGCCGCCTTGCAGGCTGCCGTACAGGCAAATCAATTTGGCGTCATGCAGGTGCACAACCTCAAAGAAACCATGGCCAAGAAGGGCGTGGAGTTCGCCCGCGAATGCCTGATTTTTGAGGTGTGTCAGCCGCAACAGGCCAAGAAAGTTCTCTATCAAAACATGAGCGTCTCCACCGCACTGCCATGCCGGATCTCAGTTTACGAGGAGGGCGGTAAAACCATTCTGGCTACATTGAAGCCAACCGCTCTTCTGGCGATGTTCAACGCCCCGCAACTGGAAAAGGTGGCGCAGGAAGTGGAAGACGTTATTGTTAAAATCATGAAGGAGGCAGCATTAGGCTGATGGGTCTTTCAACTCCCCCGATGGAATAGAAAGGAACGTCAAAGCAAATGACGGATATGCGTTAATGCTTTGGAAACGGCATGGTTTGAGGAAACGATGCGAATAGTACGCAGGACAAAAAGATGCAGATGCAGAATAAAATGTCCTAGCTTCAAATAAAAAAGTAAAACAACTTTAGACCCGATAGTTATGACGTGTTCAGGCTGGCTAGGCCGGCATAGATAAAGAAGAGCAGTAATGGCCTCTCTACAGCCCGCTAACAAGAGCTTCCCGAATAGCCTTTTTGGGAACGCGTGTCTCTTTCGACCGTACGGAGCGCACGATTCACGACGTGACGGATGGGGTAATCAAATCCCGGATTTTAGAAACCCTGCCGGTGCAGCCAAGGCGCCAGAAGATGAGCAGCTCGTACGTTTGGTATAGCCCGGGATTCTTAATATCGTCAGATGAATCGTTTTAGGATTACGAGCGAAAATCGCACCGCAGACCAGGATGATTGACCTATATTAAGACACCACGGGACTTCGCAACCCCTTGATAAAACATACATCAGGAATTTTGTAGTCTGTTTGTCGGGCAGATTTGTCTCGTCTTGCATCTCGTGTCAAATCTTCGTAACTCACACCAAACTCTATCACTATACTTAACCATTTAATTAGCATACGGTTTTCAGAAACATCGTTCTGTTTTGCACAGTTGGCACGAAATGTGCTTCGTGGGTGGCAAGGGTTATACTATCTCCGTTATCATAATCTGAAATGTTTTTTGAGTACTCCGGACCAAGCTTAGCGCCTATCAAGGGTTTGATCGGGAAACCGCGCGAATCTTTAGTTCTGGCATGCGGTTGAGAAGGGAGTGAGGATATGAGATCAATAGCAAACAAATTCGTTAGTCGATCTTTGACGCTCGCCCTGTTCCTATCCCTTGGGTATGCTGCCCTGCCGGTGTCCCCGGTTGCCCAGGGTCCTCCTGAAGTGGTGATCTTTAATCAAGAGTTAAAAGAAGCCACTCGTGTGCTGAAGCAACAGCAGAGGGAAGCTGAGCGGGCCCAGGAGCAGTTAATACTTCAGCGCCGTTTAGCCGGGCGATTTGCGATGTTACAGGTCCAGGCTACTGCGCAGCACGCAATAATAGAGCAGTGGAGGAAGGCGCACGCTAGTGAACCCAACTCCTGGTCATCAATGGAGGCGAGAGGGGGCGTTCATAAGAAGCGCTTCCGCTGATGGTTATGTTTCTGATCAGCGAAACACGGAAAGCCCCGGCGAATTCAAGCCGCAGGAAACAAGGATGAACTATGAACTGGGATCAGATTTGAGGAAATTGGAAGCAACTGCAAGGCAAGTTCAGAGAGAAGTGGGGCAAACTCACAGACAACGATCTAGAAGTCGTTGCCGGGAAGCGGAGAAGGAGCTGGAAGATCATCTAAGCAAATGGTAGCTCCGGCCGACCTCAGTTCCATTTAGTTACAAAAAATAACAGTCCGCCGTCAAATTGCCTTTTTCTGTGCCGGGTTAATGTTTCGATTAATAAAATATGATTCAATCGGAGGTTACCATGAAAGTCAGACGCCTAATAGGACTTTTCACAGCCATAATTTTTGTCCTGTAGCCGTCTTCGCCGCCGGGGATAGCTACTTTGTAATCAAGGACAAAAACGGTATTTGCAAGGTGATCAAAGGCCAAGAAAAAACCCCTGCGACCATAGCAGGTCCATTCAAGACCAAAGAAGAAGCGGTAAAAGCAAAGGAAAAAGAATGCGCTAAGGCATCTAATCAGCCAAGTAAACCTACCAGCCCACCTGGAAGATAGGCGCTGGTTTTCTACCCCCATTCCGGAATTATTTCTCAGGCCCTGGCAGTCTGTGCTAGGACTTTTCTTATATTTGGACCGAATTCTACCGTCGCGCCACGCGTAACCTACAGAGATTGTTCGAACACGGCCATCAGGGACGGGTACTGAGTTCACAGAAGATTTCGGAATTGTCTAGGAAAAAATTCTACGGAGGTTCAATATGGAGTTCTTTGAGGAAGCTGCAGATGAACTCCGGAAAAATGTCTTTTCAGGTCAAGATACCCAGAGTGGCATGCTGGAAAGCATTATGGGCATCCTCAACAGTTCCGAGTCCGGCGGCGCCGAAGGACTGTTAAACATTTTCAACGAGAAGGGGCTTGGCGAGGTAATGTCTTCATGGATTGGCAAAGGAGAAAACCTTCCGATTTCTCCTGAACAAATCCAGCAGGTCCTGGGACGAGATCAAGTTCAAAGGATTGCGGAAAAGCTGGGGGTTTCGCCGGAAGAGGCATCGAGCGGCCTGGCCGAGATGTTACCCCAGATTGTGGACAAACTAACGCCTGAAGGCTGCCTGCCAATCCAGGACCTGCTTCACCAGGGTTTGGGATTGATTGCGGACAAGCTCTTCGGCAAGTGACCTTGGCGAACTTCTCCACCAAGAGTTTGCCGTGAGATAGTCTAACGGTTTTCGTCTCCCATAGCGCCTTGCGTGCCTCGGCATCGGAGCCGCCAGGATTTTAGCTGGGTGTTTGGCGTCGCAAACGGCAGTGGCACGGTGTAAACACTAAAACCGTTTCTTGCTAAGGAGGATTAGATGAAGAAAAAAACGGTCCTACAAATCCTGTTTCTATTGTTTATGGTGGGAAATATTAGCCAGGGGGTATCCCGTGCTGAAAATTTAGAGCTTGAAAATAGATTGAATGATGCGCAGAAAGTCATAACCGAGATGCTCCAGGCTCCAGATGGCGGGATTCCTCATGATTTGCTCAATCGTAGCAAAGCCATAATTATATTTCCGTCAGTTATCAAAGCGGGTATGGGAATAGGTGGGCAATATGGAAAAGGTGTGGTCTTACGTCGTGACCCATCGGACAGGAAATGGGGCTTTCCTGCGTTTGTTACTCTTTATGGTGGGAGTTTCGGTTGGCAAATAGGCGTGCAATCGACCGAATTGGTTCTTTTGGTGATGAGTGACGTTAATCTAAAAAATTTGTTTAAAGACAAGTTTACAATCGGGGTAGACGCTTCGGTGGCAGCAGGTCCTGTTGGCCGACAAGCGTCCGCAGACACCGACATTTCATTATCCGCCGGGATTTTATCATATTCTCGAGCCTCAGGTCTTTTTGCAGGCTTGACCATACAGGGAGGGGTCTTGGAGGCTGATTGGGAGGCCAATGAAGCCTATTATGGTTCACATGTTTCAATTATTGATATATTTTCCCACAAAAAAGGACACCTCTCTCCAGCGGCTAAAAAAGTTATTGAAACTCTGAATAGACACCTGTCAAAATAAAATACCAGGCGTCCGGAAATTTTATCAATATACGTTGAAATGTTGTTCAGCGACAATTACATTTGTGCGTCTTTCACCAAACAGATTCTAAGCGAATTGTTCCTCGACCGCTGTTAGTATCCCCGTTCCAGCCAGCAGGCCCCTTCGGTTCTTTTCCTTCGTGAATCTCCCAAAATTCTCGGTGTAGTAATGCAAAGGCCCCAACAGAGCAACAAGAGCTAATAGAGAACTCTTTTGCCAACTCCTGAAGGAATCAACATCAACATTCGTTTTCAGAAGGGCGTCGGCTGCGATTATAAGTTGTTTGATGCGTTTCATCTGCAATACCTTCTTTCTCCATCAGGATTTTCTCTTACCGCTTAGTAGTGACAGTGAAACACTAAAGATGTTCCTATTATTTATAAAGATGTTATATTAACATATTAATATCTGATATAAATATATTTAGTTTAATACCTGATATAATGGGAATTATATCAGGTATAATGACAGATTGAGGCCGTTAAGCTACCTCAGAATCTTCCAATCTCCAGGACCACTACACGATTTAACCGTTACAGATAGGCATTGGAAGGCTCCGCGATATATGACATAATCGGAAAAAAAGCGTTAAAGCTTATTCTATGATAAAACTGAAGAAAGTGTTTCTAAGGAATCAATCCAAGGTACATTCTCCAGCCCGTTCAGGAGTTATACACAATGAGTAAGAAGGCACATGGTGAAGGGTGCGGCCCATCAGCAGGCGCCAAGCAATGGTTTGACTTCGTGAAGTCACCCAAGGCGCTGCAGATCTTCGAGCGTTATGGGTTCAAACCTTACATCGGCGGAAAGTGATCCGGAATGGGTTTAAACGAAGGGGCATACTGCTCACTTTTCTTCTGATGCCCTAACCGCAGCGGTCGTCGGTCTTATAGTAGCAAAAAGCTATTATCAGTAAGAATTCTTTATATTGAGAGGCAGGAATATGCCGGAGATAACAGAAGATAAAAAATCTGCAAAGATCCGTAGCCGCCGTGTCCACATGGCAAACGAGAGGACATTTCTTGCATGGATAAGGACGAGCATTGGGATCATGGCATTTGGTTTTGTTGTTGAGAAGTTTTCATTGTTCATAAATGAAGTGTCATATGTTTTGGGGAAGTCAAATATTGACAAAATCGCTCTTCCTTCTCACGGATATTCATCAATTTTTGGAATACTCCTAGTGGGCCTTGGCGCCTCAATGGGTGTGCTTGCTTTTATCAGATATAAAGCGCTTGAAAAGCAAATAGATGAAGATATATATCAACCCTCATTGATACTTGACATGCTGCTAACCTCAGCAATTCTTGCAATCGGGCTCTTTCTTGTAATTTATTTAATTCATAGTACTTAGCGGCTATTATCCAGTGGCGTGGTTTGTAGCGCCGAGAATCTAAAGGCAGCGATTGCATGATGACATTATGAGTGTGCCAAAATTATCGGTCTAGAAAAACAGGACACCGGCTTAAACGCATAAGCGGTTTGTTCCAAAACAATCAGAACAAAAGGAACTAGGCCCCTAAAGGGCGTCTCGATGATCCTGATTACGGCCTTCCGACCGCTTCATAACGCCGAGGGTGAGATTATTGGTGTATTTGGGATTTCTCGTGATGTGACCGACCGTGCGAGATCATTGCCTACCACAAAAGCGGCTTTTGAAAGCTACCCCTCGGAGGCCATGAGGGCGACCATGCGGGAGGCTCGCTCGGCCGCTGCTAATGACAGCACAGTTCTACTTCAAGGGGAGAGTGGGAGCGGAAAGGACTATTTGGCGCGTTGGATCCACGACCATTCGAAACGTGCGCTCGGACCCTACTTTTCGCTGAATTGCGCTGCCATATCCAAGGAATTGGCGGAATCAGAGCTTTTCGGACATGAGCGTGGCTCATTCACAGGAGCGGATCGCCGTAAACGGGGACTTCTGGAGTTGGCGGAAGGAGGCGCCCTCCTGCTCAACGAAATAGGAGAGCTTCCATTGTCCTTGCAGTCCAAGCTTCTTACGTTTCTGGACACAAGGTCATTCCTTCGTGTCGGCGCTGAAAAGAGCGTTTCCGTGAATGCCAGGATCATTGCAGCGACGAACAGGAGTCTTGATAAGGAGGTTGAGGAAGGCCGATTCCTGTCCGCGCTTTTCTATAGAATTAACGTTTTCGGGATAAGCTTGCCGCCCCTTCGTGACAGGATCGACGACATTCCTGTACTCTTGAAGGAGATCATGCGGAGACTTGCAGAGGATTTGCATCTAACTCAGCTCCCGTATGTCGATCCCGCGCTCGTAATAGCGCTTGCGAGGTATGATTGGCCCGGCAATGTCAGGGAGTTGCGCAACGCTTTCGAGCGGGCATTGATGCTATCCGACGGGCGGAGCCTCAGCTTGACGCTCCCTTCCGGTAAAGCAAGTCCTCAGGACTGGTCCCATCTTTGCAGTTTTCCGTTGCAAGAACGCACGCTTCATGATGTGACGGATGAGGTGATCAAATCTCTCATTTTGGAGGCCCTGCGACGCTGCGAAGGCAATAGAAGATGCGCTTCCAGGATGCTCGGTATAGCCCGAGATTCTCTGTATCGTCACATGAAGCGTTTTGGGATCACGAGCGAAAACCGTACCGCAGACCAGGCTGATTGACCTACATTAAGACACCAGGTTAATTCCTAACCCCTTGATAAGACATACATCAGGAACTTTGTCGCCCATTGCTAGGACACGTTCTTCTCGTTAAGCCTCTGTCCAGACGCTTCACATCTCATTCCAACACTCCATCACTGTAGCTAACTAGCTAACATCACAGGTTGTATATAAAAGCTGATCTGTTGGTAGCGGTTGGCGCCAAACATGCATACCTATGTGGCAAGGGTTATAAAGAATCACCAATCGATGATCTGAATCGCTTTTTGGATCTGTGGACCAGGTGTAGCAACTGCAGCCGTTTCCCGTAGCGTCACGGTGGGCGCCGGGAACGAGATTAATTCCCGCCCATAACAAATAGAGGGACGGAGGACACTGCAATGAGTATTTTTGGCGTGGGCCTTGGAACCATACTGCTGATTATATTGCTTATATACCTCATCCGGTAATAGGCGCCAATGCAAATAATTGAACACAATAATTTCAATTTGGCTAATTGCCTCTGCCAAATTTCGCATAACAGATTGTAGCCGCGGTTGCCGATGATGGAGTAGCGAAATTTAACAGGGGCAGTTCCCGGAACCTGGAGAGATTAGCAACTCCTATACAAAGAGGAGAAGGAGGAGAAGGAAAAATGATGGAAATTAAAGTACCTATGAGAGTGAGTGAGCTACTGAAAACTACCGTGGAGAATCGTCACAAGGAAAAACTCGGCACGATACACGATTTCATGGTGGGAGCGGATGGGCGTCTAAAATACGCCATCCTGTCTCACGGAGGTTTCCTGGGAATAGGTGACGTGTTGATTCCGATTCCATTTGACGCTCTGATGACGGGCGATGAAAAGGGAACTGTGGTGCTCGACATCGATAAGCAGACCCTGGAAAAAGCTCTCAGCTTTGAGAGTAAGACATGGCCTGACTTCACTGCGGCCGAATGGAATGAAAAAATTGATAGATACTTTGCGGCCTATGCGGCGGGCTCAAGTCAGCCGTAACCGGTGGATCGGGGTGTTTAAGGTTATCAGCGCTCGCTCAGCCGAGATGGCCGCCTCACGGTTGACAAAACGGAACTTAATATCCTTGGTCGAACAGGAACGAGTTGAGCCCCTTGAAAAAGTCTCGATGGGCTGCCACCACGGCTTGGGCAGGGGTCTCGGTCGAGAACCATGGAAATTCCTTTTTTTGTTTAGCTGTTACTAATGGGAACGTGGCTTCATCGCTCTAAGGCCTGTCGAATTATCCCTACCACAGGAAGGAGGAACTCGATGAAAAAATCGACAAACTTTATAACAGTTTTTCTGGCAATCTGTGCGCTCTTCGTAACCCAAGCCCTCGCTGCTGAACAAGAGGTGGGTAAGACCCCCAGCGTCCAGGCTCAAACCGATGAAAAACCTGTGGCGGCCACAGGACAGAGTCAAACAAGCGAAAAAAGCGTCATGGAGCAGGCTGATAGAGTCAGTAAGATACTCGGGAAACAAGTTATAAGTCAGAAGGGAGAGGATCTCGGAAAGATTGAAGATATAATGCTGAGCAAGGAGGGATGCCTCGACTATATAGTTTTGGCTCCCGGAGGTTGGCTTGGGACCGGTGACCGATTGATTCCGATTCCGTGGAAAGCCGTGAAGACAGGCGCTAAAGCGGACACGATGATCGTCAACATGGACAAGGATCAGTTATTAGGGAAAGCTCCCAAGTGACAGGCCGTATTTGACCTGGGCAATGGATGAAATCACACAGCTTGGTTGACAATAAAGGAGGACGAAACATGAACTGGGATCAGATTGAGGGAAATTGGAAGCAACTGCAAGGCAAGTTCAGAGAGAAGTGGGGCAAACTCACGGACAACGATCTGGAAGTCGTTGCCGGGAAGCG
>JBAZSD010000045.1 GCA_041662605.1 Desulfomonilaceae bacterium | reverse complement strand
CCTATTTCTAACGTTTTGTCAATAGGGTATTAAAAATAGACGTGATATCGCGCGATTAGAAAAACGTTAAAAGTTCCAGTTCACCGAAATCTAACCCCATACAGGGGGCTCCGGCTGAACGATTACACTTTAAGATAGTAAACATTCATTCAAAAACGCTCTTTTGACGCAGGCCCTTACTTGTACAATTCCGATGTTAAATCAACAGGATATACTTCCAGGACATTTCAGATAATTTGAATAAGGAGAATTGCGATGTTGGTTTTTGGAACTCCGGATGATGTTTTCGCTATGGCGATTCGTATAAAAGAAAATGGAAGAGCCTTTTACCAGAGCGCCACCAAGAAGATAAGTGAAGATCCCGTCTTGAAGAAGCTGTTCGAGGATCTCGCCAATCTTGAGGAGTCTCAGGCTGAGTGCTTTAAGTCCCTAAGAAGCGACATCCCTAGTTACTTTCCGGAAGAAGAAGTCTGGGACCCTGAAGGTCTGGCCAAAAGTTACCTGGAAGCTGCGGCGGATACCGAAGTTTTTACCCCGGATGTTACCGCAGAACGGCTCAAGAATGTGAAAACTCCGGTGGAAGCCCTTGAGATTGCGATTGAATTTGAAAAAGACTCGGTACATTTCCTTCTGGGTATGAAGGACATGAATGCTGATCCCAGCTACACAAGCGAACTCGATAAACTGATATGTCAAGAAATGGACCACGTTCGAATGCTGTCGGAGGCCAAGAAAACCTGCCGGCCAACTGAATGTGAGATTACTCCTTAATTTCAAGATTTTACTTTTATTCACGACTGAAAAATCAGTGAAACCAGTCGTTTCATGGCTGACCCAGGAGGCGCAACAATGACCGACGGATCATTTATTAAAAATGTGACTTTCTCTGAGCCGCTGATTCTCGTGGACCTGGTGGATTATCAGGAAGGTCGAGTGGTTAGCCGAACTTTCGCTCAAACTTCCGTAATGAGTTTGACGCTATTCGCTTTTGACAAAGGTGAAGGGTTAAGCTCTCACACTGCGGCTGGTGACGCTTTTGTTCAGATTCTTGATGGTGAAGCCCAAATCACGATAGGTTCTAAGGAGTTAAAGGTGACAGCAGGGCAAATAGTCGCAATGCCTGCCAATACGCCTCATGCGCTCCATGCGGCAAAGCGTTTCAAAATGTTGCTGGTGGTCGTGAAAGGAAATTGACTCGAGGTCCTTTGCATGAGATTGGGGAGATCTCTACTGTGTAGGTTGAACTCACACGACCGTGCTTACATAGAAAGTTTCTTGGCAAGTTTTCTCATTTGAGTTCCATGGACGAGTGACGCCCCTCCCCTGATTGCGGTCGCGACGTGAATTGCTTCCGCCATTTCCCCCAGACTTGCCCCCTTTTCAAGGCATCCCTGCGTATATGCGTCTATGCAGTAAGGACACTGGACAGTGTGAGCAACCGCAAGGGCTATCAGGGCTTTCTCTCTCTCGGTAAGCTCACCTTCACTAAAAACCGCTTTGTAGTAATCAAAGAACTTCTTTGCGAGTTCAGGCGCTTTACGCCTCCATCATAAATCAAACTTTTATCGAATAATTATTATCGGAATGTTCAGACTATGTCTAACTGGTGAAACTGTGCTGCCAAAAACCAAATCGCTGATCCCCCTATGCCCGTGACCTCCCATTACCAGGGCGTCAACTTTCTCATCTAGACACAATCTTATCAACTCGGACGGCACGTCTCCGTATCCGAGAAAAGTCTCCACATCTAAACCCCTGTGTCCAAGGGCTACAGCCAATTGGTTCAAATAAGCTTCGTCCTCACGAGCTTCGGTGTCATACGTGTCGGGTCCATAAAGCACTCCGCCCGCCCCTTCAACAATGTGAAACAGGCACAACGTGGATTGGTGTTGCCTGGCCAGGGGCAGAGCATGGCTCAACACTTTTCTGTCTGCATCGGAAAAGGCCAGCGCTACACCTATTTTTGCATAGTGTGGGGCGTCAAGATCGAGCTTGTCCTCATCCGCTCGAACAAAATGGCTGAGTTTTCTCCATGCCGGGATGGTCTCTTTCGGAGGTAAATGGATGAACGGCCTAAGCGTTATATACAAAAGTAATATTAACAGGGATGCGCACAGCGGAAACACAATGATGTAAATGAATATAGGCTCGCTGATGGAAGAGATCCATTCGTTAATTTGATCGGTGATCAGCTTTACGTTGAGCACGACAACTATTGAGGCTACGACCCACGCTATGGTTTTGACGCCGATGCCGTTGGCGAACTCGCCCATGGTAGCGCGATCATTAGTGAAATGAATCAGGGGAATAACTGCAAAAGGAAGCTGCAGGCTCAACACTACCTGGCTTAGAATCAAAAGACTGTATGTAGACTGTTCTCCAGCCATTGAAATAGCGATAGCCGCTGGGCCAATCGCCAGCATTCTCGTCATGAACCTGCGTAAAATTGGTCGGATCTTAAAACGCAAGAAGCCTTCCATCACAATTTGACCGGCCAAAGTTCCTGTTAGAGTAGAGGCCTGCCCCGAACAGACCAGCGCAACGGCGAAAGCCGTGCCGGCGAGTGTCGTGCCCAATAACGGCGACAGCATGCTGTGGGCCTGTTGTAGCTCGGTCACGATTACTCCATGTTTAAAGAAAGTCGCCGCAGCGACGATTAGGATCGCCGCATTGACTATGAAGGCAAAATTGAGCGCCAGAGCAGTATCAAGAAAGTTGAACCGGCAGGCTTGACGCTTGCCTTCAACCGACGAATCATACGCTCTGCTCTGAACCAGCGCAGAGTGAAGATAGAGATTATGCGGCATCACTGTCGCGCCCATGATCCCAATAGCCACGTAGAGCGCTCCATCAGGCAGGCTGGGAGCAAATCCTTTTGCCACATCTGACCAATCAGGCGCCGAGTTCACCACCTCAAAAACAAAACAAGCGCCTATAGTTGTTATCAAAACCATGATTACAGCTTCGAATTTTCGGACACCCAGGTTCTGAATGGCCAGAAACAAAAGAGTATCCAGGGCCGCGATCACCACCCCCCACATCAACGGAATCCTGAAAAGCAGATTGAGTCCGATCACGGTACCCAAAACTTCGGCCAGATCACACGCGACAATTGCAATTTCGGCAAGAACCCAGAGCATGTAGGTCACAAATCGCGGATAATTGTCTCTGCACGCCTGGGCCAGATCACGACCCGTCGCTATCCCAAGTCTGGCCGACAGCGTTTGCAGAACTACCGCCATCACATTCGACATCAGTAATACCCAGATGAGCTTGTAGCCGAATCTGGATCCCCCTTCCAGGTCAGTAGCCCAGTTTCCCGGATCCATGTACCCGACGCTAATCAAGTAGGCTGGGCCAAAGAAGGCGAACATCCGCTTCATCAGGGTTGCCCGATTAGGAATACTCACTGTACGATAAACTTCGGACAACGATTTGGCTGTCTTTGTCATTTTTCAGTACGATCCGACCAACTGGAAGAGCTTTGATTTCTGCCTCACAACATATCGCGCTTCTCTGAAAATTTCAAAGAGTGTATAAGTCTATGAAGGATTTTATTCTTCAACTCAAAAATAGCCCTTACGGAAAGGAACTGGATAATGGCGATAATAACCATCTCAAGAGGGTCTTACAGCAAAGGGAAAGAAGTCGCGGAAAAGGTCGCGGAAAGACTGGGATACCGATGCATGGCGAGAGAAGTTCTCCTAGACGCTTCTGAGCATTTCAATATACCTGAAATAAAACTCGTTCGTGCGCTTCATGACGCCCCTTCAGTCCTGGAGAGATTCACTTACGGAAAAGAAAGATATCTGACCTTCCTGGAATCCTCTTTTCTGGAGCAAGTGCAAAAAGATAATGTAGTTTATCACGGGCTCGCCGGTCACTATTTTCTCAAGGGCATTAAGCACGTAATGAAGATCCGGATTCTCTCGGACATTGAAAACAGAGTTCGTCTGGAAATGGAGAGGGAAAACATTTCTGCAGAAGAAGCCCTTTATGTATTGAAAAAAGACGATCATGAGCGAAGGCAATGGGGCATAAGGTTATTCGGGGTGGACACATGGGATTCGAGCCTTTATGATCTTGTCATCCACATCCACAAGATAACGGTCGAAAACGCTGTAGACATAATCTGTTATACCGCGGGCCTGGATCAATTCAAGACCACCCCGGAGTCACAGAAAGATCTCGACGATTTGGTTCTGGCGGCCCGTGTTAAGTCTGTGTTGGTGAATACTTGCCCCTCGGTGAGGGTCTCAGCCAAGAGTGGAGTAGTCTACGTGGACACACAGGTAGGACCATCGGTGGCTAAACCACTGGCCGAAGAACTGAAATCCCAGGCCGAAGGTATCGCTGATGTGAAGGAGGTCAGAATAAATGTAAGTCCCACCGCTTCATTTTTCAGTGATTAGGCAAGGCTATATACTCAAATGTTTCACCGAATAAGTCTACAAACTCGGATATTGCTCATCCTGGGCGCTTTGATGTTCATAACGGCCGCTGGGGCAATCATTTCAATTTCCCACACATACGTTATGGACAGGTATATCAACAAGTTCTTGGAAACAGACATCCAGGCGATACATGCTTCTCAGGAATTGGAAAACGCTTTGGTCATGCAAAAGGGCTACGTGACTTATTACTTTCAGGATCGTGATCCCATGTGGCTCAAAGAACTTGAAAAACACGATACATCTTTTGAAACATGGCTAAAAAGAGCGAGACAACTCGCTGAGACTGAAAAGGAGCGAAACATACTCAACCAGCTCGATTCCCAGTATGTTCGTTACAGTCTGTCTAGAGACGCTGTTGTCAATTTCTACAAACAGGGTGACACGGAGCAAGGTTATAATCTCCACAAGAGTATCAGGGGGCAGTTTTTTAAAATAATGGATCTCTGCAGAGAATTTAACACCGCCTATGTGGACCGGATCAGCGAAGCGCAGGAGGCAATAAAGGAAAGAGCGGCTCTTCTTAACGCTGCTGCGATCGGCGGATTGATAATGGTTATGTTGTTGGGATTTGTCCTGGCATATATCCTGCTCAACCAGATTCTTGGTCCTATAAGACGTCTGGCGATTGACACTGATGAAAAGAAAAGCGCTGGAATAGAAGGGAACGAAGTGAAGGCTTTGAGCAGACGTTTTCAAAACCTTATTCATGACGTCGATCAAACCAGAACTAAACTTGAGTTGAGCCAGGAGCATCTGCAGCAGGCTGAAAAATGGGCCCTGGTTGGAAAATTGGCCGCTGGAGTCTCTCACAGCGTCAGAAATCCGCTAACTTCGGTAAAGATGCGCCTTTTTTCGATGGAGCGCACGTTGTCTCTAACCGACAGTGAAAAAGAGGATTTTGAAGTAATTTCCGAGGAAATAAAACATATTGACACTATTGTAGGTAATTTTCTCGAGTTTTCCAGACCTCCCAAACTGAAAACCCATAGAATCAGTCCTTCCGACTCTGTTGATATGTCACTGCAGTTGTTGAAGCATCGACTGGAGTCCTACGATGTCAAAGTCAAGTTGATGAGAGACAAGCCACTTCCGGAGATACAGGCGGATCCTGACCAGTTAAAAGAAGTATTCGTAAATTTGTTGGTTAACGCTTGCGAGGCGATGGTTAACGGGGGGCATATTCTAATTCGTGAGACCAGACAAGTTCTGGAACAAGAGGGCCCGGTTCTGATGATTGAAATGAGCGATGACGGCCCCGGTGTTCCTGAATCAATTCAGGAAAGACTGTTTCAGCCGTTTTTCAGTACAAAGGAGGAAGGAACTGGCCTGGGATTGAGCATTGCTCAAAGAATTGTCGAAGAACATGGGGGCTGGTTGGAGTTGGAGTCGGTCGAAGGGAAAGGCGCAACCTTCAGGATAAAGCTTCCCGTATCTGGAGAGGTGTCGTGGGAAAAATACTAATCGTTGATGATGATGCCCAGTTGCGTATCAGTTTTGAAAAGATTCTAACAGCAGAGGGGCATAAAGTCAGGATGTCCGCTACGGGGGAAGGTGGGCTCGAGATCGTAAAAACAGAGCCTCCAGATTTAGTGGTCATGGACGTCAGACTTCCGGGTATGGACGGTTTAACAACATTCAAGGCTATTCACAACATTGACGCCAAGCTGCCTGTTATCATTATGACGGCTTACGGAACTACCGACACGGCCATAGAGGCTACCAAACTTGGAGCCTTTGATTATATTCTCAAGCCATTCGACATTCCCGAAATGTTGTCAAATATTGAAAAAGCGCTTGAGGCGTCAAGGTTCATGCGTTCGAGAGTGGAAATTGACACAGCCTCTGAGAGTGATTCCTCAGAAGTCATTTTTGGGCGCAGCAAAGCTATGCAGGAGGTTTATAAACAGATAGGTCGTGTGGCGTCAACAGGAGCGACAATTTTAATCCGGGGCGAATCAGGGACCGGCAAGGAACTTGTAGCCCGGGCAGTGTATCAGCACAGTATACGTTCTAATAAGCCATTTCTTGTAATAAATTGTGTCGCTATCCCGGAAACGCTTCTGGAAAGCGAACTGTTCGGATATGAAAGAGGGGCTTTTACCGGGGCTGTAAACAGGCGCATAGGCAAAATTGAGCAGGCTAGTGGTGGAACAGTTTTTCTGGATGAAATTGGAGACATGCCGTTCGGGATACAGGCCAAGATATTGCGTCTCCTTCAAGAAAGAAGCATTGAGCGCCTAGGCGGTCGATCGCCAATACCGGTTGATGTACGCGTCATAGCCGCTACAAATCGCGACCTTGAAGCCGCTTTAGCAGATGGCCGTTTCCGGGAAGATCTTTATTACCGCCTAAAGGTCGTGACTTTGAGTCTTCCTCCACTACGAGAACGAAATGGTGACATATCTATCCTGGCGGAATATTTTCTCAAGCGCTATTCTAAAGAGATGGCCATTGATAGCCCCGGATTGACGCGGGAGGCCAGATTGGTCATGGAATCGTACTCATGGCCTGGAAATGTGAGGGAACTGGCCAATACAGTTCAAAAAGCTCTGATATTTAGCCGAGGCGCGCCTATAAGTTCGGACGAAATATCAGAAGCCATAAGGATAGAGACTGATGGGAGAGAAACGTGGGATCAGTCCCATCTTGATTCCATGCATGAGTGGATCAAACGCTCACTGAACAGTGGACGAGAAAACGTTTTTGTTGACATGATCGACGAATTCTCAAGAATAGTGATGACCGAAGCCCTTTCCATAACTCGAGGTAACAGGTCTCAGGCAGCCAAACTCCTCGGTCTTTCAAGACCCACTTTACTCGCGAAGATTGAAAAATACGGTATTAGGATAGAAGCCTCTGTAAAAGCTCCATGAGCGCATAGTCCTCAAAAGCTTGCGTTATGTAATCTCTTTGAATCAAAATTTTACGAATGTCCGAACTAACCACCGATAATCCAGCAAATCCCGATTTCAAGGATCCATTCGCCGAATATCCCGATTCTATTCGTTCAGCTTTGTGGGGAAAGGGAAATCTTGAGTCTTTCAAACGTGGGGCTCGCATCCTGGAACCAGGCGAGACACCTCATGATGTCAGTTTTCTGGTTTCCGGAAAAGCCCAAGTCCTGGTAAGGGAACCAAATAATCCTGATATATTGGTGGACATACTTTCCGCCGGAGAGTTGATTGGTGAAATAAGCTTTTTGACAGGACTTCCCAACCCCAACAATTCTGAAGTGATTGCCGATGAAGATTCGACGGTTCTTAAAATACCCGCCATTGAATTCGAAAATGTTCTTAAGTCAAACCCGGAATTCACAATCAACGTGTTGAAGCGTCTAGCGCGCAAGGTCATAAGACTCGATCAAAACGTATACAAAAACACTAGAAGAAAAAGGGCTCTTCAGAACATCATCAGTCGGGAAGATCACCTGTTCCCGGACTATTTCGTTGGAGAAACGGTCAGGAAGCGTGTAAGCCGACGTCTTGAGGAACTTGCGGGCTCTCAGGAACCAGTCCTTATTACTGGAGAGACCGGCGTTGGGAAAGAATTCCTTGCACATGCAATGTATACAATGTCGTCCAGCCATCAGCGAGTTTTTCTTTTCCTGGATCTACTCAGACCATTAACCGAAACGAAAAATAATCTCAACTATTGTGAATTACCCGAAGAAAACCTGGATCTTACCGAACAGCAAATGAAGCTTTTCTTTGGTTCAGAAACCAGAGAGCAAGGTCAATCCCGTGTAGAAACTCCTGGATACCTGGAACTGACAGAAGAGGGAACCCTTCTTGTCCGCGGGATGGAACACCTAACACCGCTAATGCAAAACAGGTTATTGTTCTCCTTAAAGAACGGAAAATTCAAGAAAGTCGGGGCGCTTGGGTACCAAAACCTTGACACTCGAATAATCGGAACCACAAACCTGGACGCTTCGGAAATTTCTGCAGAGAAACACCCTCTTCTGCATTGGATGCTCGAGCACTCCATACATGTTCCCCCTCTGCGTAAACGAAGAAAAGAAATTCCGGCGTTAGTTGAACATTATGTCGGCAAGTACTCGCAAGAGCTTCACAAAGAAATCAACAAGTTGCCGAAGGAAACTATCAAGACTTTAGTCGGCTATTCCTGGCCGGGTAACGATAGGGAACTGGCGACAACCTTGAAGAGGGCGGTTCTACTCTCTGCCGACGGTGTAATTAGACCCCAGGACATATACTTTGACCTCAGACGTATTGAGGCTGACGGAAAGATAAATCTTCTCAGGGCGCCCACCATCAAGGGCGCCATAAGTAGCCCTCTTTTCCCCGTGATCTTTCAAAGCGCCGCAACGCCATTTTTCTTCATACTACTCGTGTTGCTCTTTCTTGGACCGGCCAGCCCTTCTTCCAATGTTGGCGCCCTGTTCAGTTGGGCCATAGGATGGCCTACAATGATTTTTGGCGCTTTCATTTGGGCGAGGTTCTGGTGCTCACTGTGTCCCATGGGCGCAATAGGGCATCTCGCGAAGAAACTGATTTCATTTGATATTCCTTTTCCAGCGTTTCTAAAACAAAATAGTGATCTGATCATCGCTGTCTCAGCCATGTTTATAATCTGGCTTGAAATAGCCACTGACCTCCGCAGTTCCCCCTTTAACACGGGATTGTTGTTGATTACCATATTGCTTTTCGCCGTAATATTCTCCATCGTTTTTGAGAGGCAATCCTGGTGCAGGTATCTGTGCCCTTTGGGTGGGATGATGGGCGTGCTGGCCAAGGTGTCACCATTTGAACTGAGAGCGGATCGAAATGTATGCGCTAGCCAGTGCACGTCCAATGAATGTTTTGTGGGCACATCATCTCATGAGGGCTGTCCATTTGGACAGATGGCCCCCTCCTTGAGAAGCAACAGGTTTTGCAAGCTTTGTGGGAATTGCGTCAAAAACTGTCCTCATGGAGCAATAAATCTCAATTTGCGTATTCCGGGCAGAGAGATCTGGGAGATGCGTCAGGTAGGAGCGATAACCTCTTTCCTCGTAATCAGCATGTATGGAGGCCTCATAAGTGAACTGTTAGAAACCGGATCCTTATATGACTGGTTTTATCGTATTTTTATGGATTGGCCCGACATAGTGGTCTTCACAGGTTTTTTTACTGTGTGCATCTTTTGCGCAAACAGCCTGGTCTTTCTCGCTGCGAACCTATCGTCACGGGTTACCGGCGAATCTTCAAGAGAAAATTTCGCGCGGTTCGGTCTCGCCTTGCTTCCTCTGGTATTGACAGGGTTTATGGCTTTCCACCTGTATTATCTCATCAACCTTGGAGTCTATTTCCCGATTGTGTTGTGGCAGACCTTTCATTTCAGCGTTTTTGAACGCATGGTAATTACTGTTCCACCTTCATGGACGCTTTTCATACAACAGGTCTTGATATTGATAGGGTCTTTAGGAACTATGGTCATTACATATAGACTGGGCCGAGGAAAAGAATCACATTTCTCTTCGCATTTGATTGAGATTATCCCACATATGGCCGTCGCTGTAATTCTCACGATTACCCTCCTTTATGCTATCGAATCTTTTTTTTATTGATTTCTTGGCAGTTTGTGATGTTTAGATCAATAGCCTACTTTTCAAAGCGCCTTCCACATGACCAAAAAAGTTTGTTCGCGGTTGACGGCCCAGAGTTGTGATAGTATTGTTTAGAAGTAGAATCCGATTACCTGTTTTCACCTGTTGTAAATTGTCCTGAAAATGTACTGAGACCGTAAAGGAAGAGTCATGACGAGATTGTTCAAACAGAGTCTAGCTTTCTCTATCTCTATGATGTTCTTTTCAGGGACCTTCGGAATTTCCAGCCTGGCATCAGCATTCCAGGAATCCCCTATGCTTTCCCAGGCCGTAAAAAATGGCCAACTGCCCCCAATAGACAAGAGGCTTCCAGCCAATCCTGTTGTAATAAAACCGTTTGAGATGACCGGCATGTACGGAGGTATATGGAGACGGGCATACACAGGCGTATCCGATCTGAATGAAACCAGAAAGATTTTGTATGATCCACTGGTTCGTTGGAGCCCGGAGTTTAAGGTAGTCCCCAATCTTTGCGTGAACTGGGAAATACAGGATCAGGGTAGAGTCTACGTGCTCAAACTGGTTCAAGGGGTGAAGTGGTCTGATGGAGCCCCGTTCACCGCTGATGACATCCTGTTTGCCGTCAACGACACTCTGTTAGACAAGGAACTCACTTCCTCGGCTCCCGGCTGGTTGGCCCCCGGGGGAGATGAGCCTAAAGTGACCAAGCTCGATGATTGGACAGTTCGTTTTGAATACAAGAATCCATACGGACTCTTTCTAGAAAATCTCGCCTGTCCTGAAGGCATGACTCTTGTTACAAGACCCAAGCATTTCCTTTCAAAATTCCACAAAAAATACGCCAAACCAGAAGAGCTGGAACGGATACTAAAAGAAAAAAAGGCGTCTTCCTGGAATAAAATATTTAATGAATTCATTAACATCCGACAAGGGCTTTTCGTGTCCACGGATCTGCCGACTATTCTAGCGTGGAAAACCAAAGTTCCCGCCCCTGGAAAACGTTTTGTCATGGAAAGAAACCCTTATTACTGGAAAGTTGATGAAAAGGGTAATCAGCTTCCCTATATTGACACTCTCGCCACTGAGCTGCTTGCTGAGGCCAATATGGTGCTGCTAAAAGCTGTGGCTGGTGAGATTGACATGCAGGCCAATCATTTGGGTGGAATGTCCAACAGTATACTTCTGCTGGCTCAATTAGGAACCGGCAACTTTAAACTCGTTCCTAAAATATCTACGGCCTCCGTAGGTTTGTTGCTTGCGCCTAATCTCAATCATCAGGATCCAGTGGTAAGAAAAATTATTGGGGACAAAAGGTTTCGTATTGCTCTTTCACATGCTATCAGGCGCTCTGAAATCAACGACATACTGTTCAGGGGCAAAGGCACTCCTCGTCAGGCGGCGCCACTTAAGCAATCTGGCTATTACAGCGCATCGTATGAAAACGCTCACTTGGAGTATGATCTTGATGCGGCGAACAAAATGCTAGATGACATGGGACTTAAAGTGGGCGCTGACGGCTGGCGTCAGAGACCGGATGGTCAACGTTTACAACTGTGCCTTGATGTAATGGCCTCAATTCAGAGCTGGGTAGACGCGGCGGAAATTCTCACCTCTGATTTTAAGAAAATCAAAATAGACACCGCAGTAAAGTCGGAAACCAGAGAACTATTTCGACAAAGAACTCAAACCTGCGCTCACGACATAGCTTTGTGGCCAGGAGACGGTGGCTTGGAATGCCTCCTTGAGCCAAGATGGTATTTTCCTTACAACTCAGAAAGCCTGCAGGCTCCCTTGTACGCTCAGTGGTACCAAAGTCGAGGCAACCAGGGCGAAGAACCTCCCCCTGAAATCAAGAAAATGATGGAGACTTTCGACAAGATCGTTCATACGGCGGAAAATCAGAAGAAAAAGGAGTTGTTTGATCAGATCTTGGCAGCGAACGAAGAAAATCTCTATGTGATAGGGATGGTTTATCAGCCACCCGATTATTATGTGGTAGCGCCTAATATGAAGAATGTGCCTGCTACCGATTTTCAAAGTTGGATTTACCCTAATCCTGGACCAATACATCCTGAACAGTTTTTCTACGACAAACAAAGGTGATCGTAAGACACGAACTTTCTACCAATCATCGTCTTTAAGAAAATGGAGTTCTTGCGGACTGAAAGTTTAAGAACTTTAACCTTTAGATTCCGAACAGATAGTAACAGGATTCGCAACCTGCAGGCAGTGGTAATCCCGAAAGGTCTGAAGAGCCTGGAAGGCATCTACCTATTGAGTCAAACAGGTCCGCCACTCGCCTGGACAATCGGCGCTCTAAAGCTCGTCGAAATTCGACATATTCATGTGTCTGAAAAACATTGTCTTTAGAAGTTTCATTTATCTTTCCGAAATTAATTATTGGCTTTTTTACAGCCTTGCCGATGGATTGTTTAATCCCACTATAAACTTCAGTCTCTTGAAACAATCTGCCTCCCTTTGATGCAATATAAGATTTAGACCAATGGCGTGTTACGTAGTTCAGGTCGCGTTTTGTCGTCTATCCCAATTGTAACAACATAAACTCAGACAAAATTAATATTGACTCATCGTGTTTACCGATGTTAGTTATTTATATACACACGTGTGGCATTCTCACTAAAATCGAAAAACTGCCTTATTGACTGACATCTAATTTCACAGTCTGTAGAGGGATTCTAATGTCTAAACGTTCAAATGTTTTTGCCTCATCTTTAGGAATTATATTTGTTGGCGGGCTGATAGGAGTTTTGGCGTCCTTGCTCCAGAAATTCGGAAATCCCGGGAACATGGGAATCTGCGTCGCATGCTTTGAGCGCGATATAGCCGGAGCCATTGGACTGCACAGAGCTGATGTGGTTCAATATTTGCGGCCGGAAATTTTGGGCTTTGGTCTGGGGGCGTTCATATCCGCACTGCTCTTTAAAGAATTCAAACCTCGGGGAGGATCTTCGCCTTTTGTAAGATTCTTCCTGGGAATGATCGCAATGATTGGGGCTCTTGTTTTTCTAGGGTGTCCATGGAGAGTCATCCTGAGACTTGCCGGCGGAGATGGCAACGCCCTTTTTGGTTTGGCCGGGTTGGTTGTTGGAGTAGGTATCGGCACATTATTTTTTCGCGCCGGCTACACTCTCGGGAGGTCCGAAAAACAGCGTATTGGAGCAGGGGTGCTTATTCCCCTCCTGTTTCTGGGGTTACTGGCTTTAAGACTGATTTTTCCACAGATAGAAGGGAATCCGAAAAGCGGTATCCTTTTTTATAGTGTGAAGGGCCCGGGATCGCAACACGCAGCCCTTGTCATTTCTCTCATTATTGGATTAGGTGTAGGAATTCTCGCTCAAAGGAGCCGTTTTTGCACCATGGGCGCCATCAGGGACCTAATCCTGTTCAAGCAGGTTCATTTGTTTTCAGGATTTGTAGCGCTGTTCATTGGAGCCTTTGTGGCGAACCTCGTGTTGAGCCAGTTTCATCCCGGATTTATCGGGCAACCTGTAGCGAATACTCAAAGCTTTTGGAACTTTTCGGGGATGCTGGTGGCCGGTTTGGCTTTCGCCCTGGCGGGGGGATGTCCTGGTAGACAGATTTTTATGTCGGGTGAGGGCGACGGGGACGCCGGCACATTTGTATTGGGAATGATCGTAGGCGCAGCGGTTTCCCATAACTTTGGCCTGGCTAGTTCACCTGCAGGGATAGGACAATACGGCGTGTATGCCGTGGTTATTGGTTTGATGGTCTTGTTGTTGATAGGGTTCACTCACATCAACCGTATCGAATCATAGAAGGGGACATTAGAGATGAAAGATCTGGTCGACGCTCGCGGCCTTTCTTGCCCACAACCTGTTTTGCTCACTATTTCCAAGCTCAAAAAGGCGGGCTTAGAGACTGTCGAGGTGCTGGTTGATAATGACGTTAGCCGAGAGAACGTTTGTAGGGCTGCAAACAGTCAAGGATGGACAGTCCTGGAGGTAGTCGAAGAACCCGGCCAATACAGGATTGTAATAAACAAGGCCAAATGAAAAAACCTCGTTTCCTGGATACCATTGCCAATCAGTTGAAGAACCTCGGTTCCGGGAATCATGTCCACACTGATCGGGGCCTGTTGATCTTTAACAACACGAGTGAAGTAATAAGGGCCGAAACTTTGCTCAAACGAGAAGGGATAGAGGTCTCGGTAAAGGGACCTCCACCCTCTGTCCGAACCGGTTGTGATCTTGCCATTGAATTTCCATTGAACAGCGGCCTGAAGGTTGCTGCCATCCTTGCACACTCGAAAATCGAGCCACTTAAAATGCTTCCGGTGTCCGACCCTTCCCTGGAGCCGGTAAGCCTGTTTCAGACTAAGGATTACGGGGAATATCTTATGGTTCGAGCCGCCAACATGAAAATTACCATTTCCAAGATTGACGAAAAGATAGTCAATGTTTCCGGTGGTGGCTGCCCAGACGTTCCGTTCCTTGCTGACCAACTTGTGGGAAAAACATTGACGAACTGCCCTGCCCCTCTATCCCTTGGTCAAACTCTTTGCGGTTATGCCCTTTACCTTGCCTATGAGGAACTAATACGCCAATGTCGTGGTTAATCGTGGGCACTGTGCCGGTTCAGGGCGACGCGCTCATGGATGATCAGTGTCACTTGAAATCTGGAAAGCTGTTCGTTGGAGCGAAAGAGCTTCCAATTAATCGGGGGACTCCCGCCCTGATAGCGTTCGCATGCGCAGTCGCAAACACTATGGGTATGGATCCGCCAAGAGCGCTACTGGCTGGAGACATAGGCAAGGGAGACGGCAGCGAGAAAGTTTACAGACATCTATGTGAAACCCTTCCCGAACGTCAAGAAAAGCTTCTGGTTTTTCATTATCTCATGCCCGATGTTTATTGGTTGCATCAAATCATGCTCCGAATAGAGAGTCTCTCCGTGAAGCCCACCCTGATTGCAGACGCAGGCTTTATGTATGTCGCTAAAATGGGAGGAGTCGCGCGGGAATTTGATCTGTTCACACCGGACTTGGGGGAAACTGCGTTTCTTGCTGATGAATCCGCTCCTCATCCTTTTTACACAAGAGGCTTGTTTCTCAACGAGAACATGAATGTGTCGGAGCTTATAGAACTGGCCTATAAGAATGAAAACGCGGCTCGCCACTTGCTGGTTAAAGGCCATGTTGATTACGTCGCCTCGCAAATTGGGATTTTTTCCAAAATCTCAGAACCATGTGTAGAAACAATGGAACCGATTGGAGGAACTGGGGACAGTCTAACCGGGATCGTCTCTGCTCTAATAGAGGGAGGGATGGGCATTCCAGAGGCTGCGACAATGGCAGCCCGAGTAAACCGCTACATGGGGCTTCTCGCGTCTCCAACTCCAGCCTGGTCTATTAAGGATTTTCTGCCTTTTGTCCCATCAGCGATTGCTCTGGCAAAAAAATCGCTCTGACCCAAAGAACCCCCAACAAGCTATAAATTTGTTTCTTGGAAGCTAATTCGGTAATATCAACGAGCTGAATTAACTCGTTCCGGAGTATCCGGGATATTGGAGAAGTTTTTTAATGGGACAAAATGCGCTTTTTCGCTCAAACGGTAGCAACGAGACCAACCTCGGATTGATTGACTCTCATGCCCATTTGGAGCTTGAGCCTCTCCTTGAGCAGGTTCCGGCGGTGATGGAAAGAGCCGTATCAGCCGGCCTAATAGCGATTATTACGGTTGGTATAGATCTTGACGACGCAAAAGTTGCGCTGAGTATAGCTGAACAGTTTGACATGGTATTTGCGGCCATCGGTTTTCATCCACATAACGCAAAAGACGTCGGAGACAACGATCTATTAGAAATGGAGCGTCTTTGTGATAACCCAAAGGTTGTGGGATACGGAGAAATTGGGCTTGATTTCTTCCGAGACAGGTCCCCCCGTGATGCGCAATTGGCTATGTTCAGGAATCAAATAGAGCTGGCAAAGAAAAAAAACAAGCCTATCATAGTGCACCTGCGGGATGCCTATGAGAAAGGTCTGGCGATGCTCGAGAAGCATGCGCCGTATCCTGCGGGTGTAGTCATCCATTGTTTCTCCGGGGATGAATCCGACGCGCGGCGTTCTTTGGAATTGGGATGTCACTTATCTATTCCGGGCACGGTCACGTACAAGAAAAACGACAGACTTAGGTCAATAGTGCAGACCATTCCGGACGACAGAATTCTTTTGGAAACGGATTGTCCCTTTCTCGCCCCTGAGCCATTGCGTGGAAAAGACAACGAGCCATCATATATTGTACACACTGCTCGAAAGGTTGCGGAAATCAGGGCCGTGGATGTTGGCGCTCTAGGATCGTTAACAGCCCAAAACGCTATTAAGCTGTTCAATTTGCCATTATGAAACGATTTTCTGTCAAATTTCTTGACAAAAGGCGCTAACAATTTGTACAAAGGCTGGATAAGTGGTCCCATCGTCTAGAGGCCTAGGACACCGCCCTCTCACGGCGGAGACACCGGTTCGAAACCGGTTGGGACTGCCAAATATTTCGGGGGGTTACGGTAAAGGTCGTTCAGGTTTGACGGCCTTTTGTTAGTTTTTGGTCCCATTTTGGTCCCATTTCATCCAATAACAAAATCACTTTTAGCCATTCACGCATGTTAATACTTCAGTTGAGCCATGATCTGTAACCAATTTGTCGATTGCATCCAAAAGTTCTTGGTCCGAGACTCGCCCATATCGTTGAGTGATCGGTCTCATACGGTCAACATGACCAACTATTGCTTGCAATACCGATTCTGGAATGCCAGAACGGCGACAATTCGTGATGAAAACGGCTCTAACATCGTGAAGGCGTAACCGCTGATCCATTCCTTGGATCGCTAACCTCCAAGGGTGCTTGAAGTCACCCGCCTTTAATGGATCTCCATTTTTCAAAAAAACTCTGTCTGAAAGGAGATTGTGAACTTTGGTCTCGAAAAATGGTATTAGGTCTTTGTGAATAGGGATTCTTTTGAACTTGTCCTTCTTGGTTCTATCGGGAACCAGCTTAATAATTCTCGATATTAAATCCACATCCTTCCGTTCCAGGTTGATTATTTCGCCCCTTCGTATCCCGGATCGTAAGGCTGAATCTCCAATTTTGCCTGTCTTACGAATCTCCTTCATCAGTTTCCTCTCCTGATTGTCAGTCGTCTGCAAAACAATGCCCCCTTACAACAAATTATGGACATCTCTATCAGACAACTACTCACAGAAAGATGCACAAATGTAATTGTCGTTGACGCTCAAGTGTAATTGTCGCTGAACAATCATGTCTGTTGTTTCTTGGTGACTTAAAGATTTCTAGATAAGAGATGATTGGGCCAAAATGGAGTCGATTGTCCTATCCGCTAATGGCAATGGCTTTTTAGAGTGCATCCCATATCATCGAGAATGCATAGGTTACGAGACGATTTAAAGGAAGGCGTCGCAATAACAGTTCAGCCTGGAACGCTACTTTATAGCGATTGCCAAAAATAATGTCCGATTGCGCGGCCGATTTTTCTCGCGTTTGCATAGCGAGTATGGTTTACCCTGGGCATGTCTCGTCAGCCGAATATGCCCAATGCGGAGAATTGTTCGTTGG
>JBAZSD010000044.1 GCA_041662605.1 Desulfomonilaceae bacterium | reverse complement strand
TTGCGGATATATCTAAAAGGATACTGATAGTGGGATTCATCACCTTGCAACCGGCGTGCGTGGTATTGCGCAAGCATTTCCTGATCATCCGGATGAACAAAGGCCCCAATGGCATTAGAGGCTAAGGCCTCTGCCCTTGAATGTCCGGTAATTTCAGCAGCCTTTTCATTTACAAACTTGATCAATCCGTCTTGAATTACAAAAATCCCCTCATTTGTTTTATCAATTATATCAAGATATTGTGATTCCTTTTTATTCAGGGACTTTTGAACAGCCTCTAATTCAGCTACTTTCCCGCGCATCTCATTCAATTCATCAATAAGCTGTCCCCTGGTTTTGTTTTGGTTATGCATGGAGATTTCTCCTATCAATTTTTGTCCAGGATCTCTCGAATCGTAGTTAAGAGTTGTCTCATGTTGTACGGTTTATGAACGAATCCCTTTGCTCCGCCTGTCATGGCACCACTACCCGGTCCACTCTCAGAATAACCGCTGGCCAGAACCACCCTGGCCTTTGGATTGACCCGAAGGACCTCCTCCAGGCACTTCCTGCCATCCATCTCAGGCATGATGAGATCGAGAATGATCAATGATATGCCGGCGTCTTCTCTTTGGTATAGCTCCAAGGCCTCTTTTCCATTAGAGGCTGTCATCACACGATAACCATATTCGCTAAGAATCCTGGAGCCCAATTCCCTGAGAGATTCTTCATCATCCACCAGAAGAATGGTTTCGGTCCCCCCTGGAATGATTATTTCTTGTGTTTGTGTCTCTGATTTCCTGTCAGTCTGAATCGCCGGGAGATATATCTTGAATGTGGTCCCGAGACCAGGCTCGCTATAAATAGTTATGTGACCGCCATGCTGCTTGACGATGCCATACACCGTGGCGAGTCCTAGGCCGGTGCCTTTGCCGACTTCCTTGGTGGTGAAGAACGGCTCAAAGATGTGTGTCAGTGTTTGCTTGTCCATTCCATGACCCGAGTCCGACACGGTAAGCAAGACATAGGGACCTGGCTTTACCTCGAGATGGACGGCGCAATAATCCTTGTCCAGTTCCACGTTCGCCGTTTCAATGGTTAACGTCCCCCCATCAGGCATGGAGTCCCTGGCGTTCACCCCAAGGTTCATGATGACCTGCCCCACCTGGGACGGATCTGCCAGGACAGTTTCCAGAGCGCCGCTGAGACGCAAATCAATCTTGATAGTCTTGGGAATGGAGTGAGACAGGAGTTTTTGCACCTGAACTATTTCATTGTTCAAATCAACAGGACGAAACGCCGGTTGAACCTTTCTGCTAAACATCAGGAGGCTATTGACTAGATCTGCCCCACGCTTGCCCGAGTCATATATCCTTTGGAGATCATCAAGTTCAGGGTCGCCCTGTTTCTTCCCCGCCAAAAGAAGCTCCGAATATCCCATTACCGCTTGCAGCAGGTTATTGAAATCGTGCGCTATGCCGCCTGCAAGATTTCCTATAGCCTCCATCTTTTGGGCCTGTAGTAACTGCGCTTCCAGGGTCTTCCGACTGGTAATGTCCCTGTTGCTACTCCTTCTGCCTAATGGTTGTCCATCCTGATCATAAACCGGCTGGCAGACATGACCAATCCATCGTATTTCGCCATCTCTACGGACAATGCGGAAGTCCTCCGCATCCACTGCGTCAGGGGTTACTTTTCTCACATTATGGTAATGGTCCAACATTTCCGGTCGATCATCCGGATGGATAATTCGATTCATTAAATCCGGGTCGGCAATAAACTCTTCCGCCGAATATCCCGTTATGCGTTCGCAAGAAGGCGCCACGTACAAGAAATTTCCTTCGCTATCCACCCAATACTCCCAGTCATACGTGAACTGCGCCACAATTCTATACCGCTCCTCGCTTTCACGTAAGGCCTCTTCTACCTTCTTTCGGTCGGTTATATCCTGGAAGGCGCCGGTGACCCTTAACGCTATTCCATCTGCGCCCCTTTCCATAACCTTTCCCATGGCTAAAACCCATCTGTATTCTCCTGACTTGGTCTTAACCCGATACTCCGATTCGTAAGAATCCGTATGACCGGCCAGGTGATCCCCAAAAGCTTTTAGGGCTCTAGCTTCATCGTCGGGGTGGAGTATACTTTGCCAAAAGTCAAGTGTGGGCGTGATCTCATCCAATTGGTAGCCGGCGATGTTTGCCGCCCTTTCGTTTATAACCGCCTGACCTTTGGGCATATCTATGTCCCAGAGGCCCAGGTTCGCCCCCTTCAACACAAGTTCCAGTCTTTCTTGACTGAGTGTTGCTGTCTCTTCAGCTCTAATTCGTCTGGTTTCATCACTGTAAACCGTCACGATTTCTCCTGAAGACAGCTTATACACGTAATTGTCTCTCCATCCCTGTGTCCTGTCATCTTTGTACAAGGTGACAGGATGTCGCTCGGGCTCCCCTGTACGCCAAACTCTCTGGAATACCTCAAACAAGCCGAATTCTTTGATTCCCGGAAATACTTTGAGGACGCTATGACCAATGACATCGCTCCTGTCTATCCTGTCGATCTTTTCGGCAGCCGCATTGAAATCCACAAGGATGAAATCCGCGCCATCTTGCTCCGCTTTGTACACGGCCACAGCGCTGCCTATATTCTCGAATAAACTCCTGTACCTTGCTTCACTCTGCTTGAGAAGCTCCTCCGCGACTTTCTCCTCAGTCTGGTCCCGGAAAACAAGCACTACTCCCAAAATAGAGCCGTCCTCGCTTCGGATTGGAGCCCCGCTGTCCGCTATGGGCCACTCCGAGCCATCCCTGGATATGAGTACGGTATGGTTCGCCAGCCCTACAACCACTCCCTCGGAGAGAACCCGCCGCACAGGGTTCTGTACAGGTTTACGAGACTCCTCTTCTACGATGTGAAACACCTCATCCAGCGATTTTCCTGCGGCTTCAGCCTCCTGCCATCCCGTGAGCCGTTCAGCCACTGGATTCATCCGTTGCGCCAAGCCTCTGGTGTCCGTGGTTATCACCGCGTCACCAATACTGTACAGAGTAGTCCGAAACAGCTCCTCAGCCTCCCGTAGCTCACGCTCCGACTTGTAAAGGTCTTGATATAGTCTTGCCTGGCGATGTCTGTACCCATAGGCGGCAAAGCCCGCGGTCAGAAGGATGAAGAGTCCGGAAAAGATTATAACTACGGCCCCTCTGTAACGAGCTTCAGCGAGGATTTCACTGGTATCCACCTTGGCCACCATGAACCAGGGCGAATCCGGAATTGGGCGCAGGTCCGCCAGGACTTCCACACCACGGTAGTCCTTCCCCTGGAATAGTCCCTTTTTCCCGGATACGGCCCGGCCGGCGGGAAGGTCATGGCTTTTAAGAGGTTCACGGAGGGAAAGAGCTGTGTTTTGACGATGACGCAGGTCGTTGAGAAACAGAACATCGTCTCCATCTTTTCGGACCAAAAGTGTTTCTGCGGTCTGACTGGGAGTTGGCCAGGTTTGGATCAAGGGGAAAAGGACAGACTCCGAATTGGTCCTATACATTCCTAAGGCTATTGGTCGTCCCTTGGGGTCTAGAATTGGCGCAACCGCATCTATTGATATCGTGCCTTGCGGAGTGCGGTACATGTCACTCAACACGGGAGAACCGGATGCGATTGATTCCCCAATAGCCTTCTTTTCAATGGCGTTCACGGACTCAGGGTTGCCACTGACGGACACAATTACATTTCCGTCGAGATCGAGAAGAAGACCGTCGACATACCCCCCTTGTCGCTTGCCAACTATTAAACGGTCCCTCAAATCTTTTTGGAGCGTATCATTTCCAGGCTCCCGTAACCACTCGTTTACAGCCCTATTCCACAAAGGGCCAAACGATAAGGCCCGAACATCATCTAGCAGTCCTTTTCGCCACTCCTGGATCGACCCTACTTTCAGCTTGGCGATGGCCGCTATGTCTTCATACTTTTCTTGCCTGACTCGCTCTATTTCATGAATGTAGTATGCGTAACCAAGACACAGGATGACCAGAGTAGTTACAACAAAGAGGGCCACCCAACCCCGCCGTCTTGGCCTATCGTGATGTTCTGTTTCCACGTTATGATTCTCCGATTTCCGGGTCGTTAATCAATCGAGCGCTGTCTCTTTATCTCCTTGAGCCTGTTTCTACACGCATTTCAAATCATCTGGCGCAATCGGCTTATGCAAAAGATCTTCTATTTCTCGTTCTCGTTCAAACGGCCAGAAATTTCATCAGCAATCTCTGGATACAATTTTCTCATGCAGTCAGGACAGATACTGTGGCTGAATTGGGTTTCAGAATGTTCGCTTATGTAACTTTCAATTTCGTTCCAATAACCCGTATCATCACGTATTTTCTTGCAGGAAGCGCAAATGGGTAGGAATCGACTCAGTTTCTTTACGTTGGATAGAGCTTCAGAAAGCTCTATAATGACTTGCTCCTTTTCGTCTTCCAAGCGTTTGCGCTCGGTGATGTCCATTAACGCCATATGAATCTGACAGGGCTGCTCCTCCTGTACCCCTCCTTCTCTTACCAGCGCTTCAATTCGTATGCTTTCGAGTCTAGCGTAAATTATTGAACCATCAGCACGTTTGAGGGTCAAATCGCAGGATTGTTTCTCTGCATGACCCAGCACAGTAACGATGTACTGGTACCACTGACCTTCAGACTCCGGCGATACAAAGCGTCCAAACCCCCGTTTAATTAATTTTGAACGGGGCATTCCAAGAAGCGCCGCTCCGGTTAGGTTGACCTCTGTGACAAGCCCCTTGTGTGTTAAGGTAAAGTATCCTAAAGGAGAGAAATCGTACAGGATTTGGTAATTATCCCGTGATTCTTCCAATTCGAGCTGAACTCTCCTTAGTTCCTCATTCTGCATCTCCAGCTCAATTTGGTGGACCTGGAGTTCGTGGATAATCTCTTCAGGGGTTTTCTCTTCTAGATTCTGTGTCGCATTCTGGAGCTTGCTGAGTTTCTCCTCAGCGACGCCTCTCAGGTGGCTTGTAGTAATTCGATTCTTATCAAGGTCCATTTTCTTTACCATGGATTTACTTCCTTACGGACATGGCAATCCCAATGGGATTCGTCTTCCGCTTAATCTTCCTCAATGGCTGGAAAGTAGATTCTGAATGTCGTGCCTACGGATGGTTCGCTATGACAAATAATTTTCCCTCCATGTTGTTGAACAATTCCGTATACTACTGAGAGTCCAAGTCCTGTTCCTTTTCCCGCTTCCTTGGTGGTGAAGAATGGTTCAAAAATACGACTTGCCGTCTCCTTATTCATTCCGAAGCCTGTGTCTGATACCGTAATCAGAGCGTATCTTCCGGGTTTTGTGTTAGGGACGAAGCGGCAGTATTCTTCATCCAGTACAATGTTATTTGTCTTTATGGTTACCTTCCCACCATACGGCATAGCGTCCCTTGCGTTTATTGCAAGGTTCATCAATATCTGGTCAATTTGATTCGCGACGGCATTTATCGCCCAAAGATCATCAGCCAATAAAAGATCGATTTCTATCATTTTGGGCATGGATCGGATCAGCATGGACACTGTCTGCGCAACAAGCTTGTTGAGTTCAACCGGTTGAAGTTCTGCGGGCGTTTTCCTGCTGAAAACCATCATCCCTTTAATTAGCTCAGCGCTACTCTGAACGGTTTGCTGTATTACTTCCATTTCCGATCTTGCGGACTCAGGAATGTCTTTGTTGAAAAGAATCAATTCCACATAACCAGCTATAACCTGGAGCTTGTTGTTGAAGTCATGCGCAAATCCCCCGGCGAGCGTTCCTATCGCTTCCATCTTCTGGGCCTGGAACAGTTGTTCTTGAAGAGCAAGCTGTTCTGTTACATCATGTTCTACCACTACAAAGTTCGTCAGGTTCCCAGACTTATCGTAAATCGGGGAGATAGTAGCGTCTTCATGGTATTCAGTCCCGTCTTTCTTCTTGTTGACGAACCTCCCAGACCATACTTTTCCAACCCCAATGGTGTCCCAAAGTTGTTTATAAAAATCCCCATCGTGAAAATCAATTTTGAGAACATTGGGTGTTTGTCCGACAAGTTCATCAATACTATATCCACTGAACATCTCCTGTGCCCGGTTGACGTATTGGATTGTTCCCGCGGAGTCAGTAATGATGATAGCATCCGCAGCCTGCTCAACAGCGGTGGCCAAACGGCTCTGGGCTTCCTCCGCCTTTCGTTCGGCGGTGATGTCTACAAACATGGCCCGCGTTCCGGTCACATGGCCGGAGAAATCGGTTTCGGGCATAGTGTACAAGAGTGTATGGATAAGTCTGCAGTCTCGCGTGACCAGTTGCCGTTCTCCCATGACGTATTCGCCGGCAAGAGCCCTTGCATAGTCGCCACCCTCAAGCAGCCGAGCCCGTGACTCAGGCAAATAAAAATCTGCCAGAGGTTTACCAATTACATCCTCCCGGGCAAAACCCATGGAACGGAGAAACAATTTGTTGCAGTCGCTGATGAAGGGAAAGCCCTGTTCATTCTGAGTGATCACATACATCAAGGGCGCATCCTGATACAGTTTTTGATATTTCTCTTCGTTTCGCTGCAACTGCTCCTCTGTTTTCTTGCGCTCGGTGATATCCTCTGAAATTCCCAATAGAAATTGAGCCTTCCCCTCCGAGTTCAGGATTGGTATCTTTTTTGTGTGTAATATCCGATTGCCCTTTAATCTCGTGTTTATTTCTTCTTCAGGAATTTCAACAAGCTTTCCGTTTCTCAAAACTTCCCTATCTTTTGCAATAAAGAACTCTGCTTGAGACGGAGAGAAAAAGTCGTAGTCGTTCTTGCCAAGTAAATCTTCTCGAGAATATCCCAGAAGATCTTCCCCAGCTTTGTTGAATCGCACAAATTTAAGATTCTCAGCTTCCTTGACAAAGATCATGTCTGGTATATTTTCCACGATCTGCTGAAGAAACGTCTCGTTTCGATGAACATTCTCCTCAGCGGAAATACGTGATTCCTGGTCGAGAAAAAGTAGGCAAATTAGCCATGTGGCCGCAGGAAAGATCAACAGGACCGGTATAGTCATATTTTCCAGGGTTTTGAGCATGGCCTCCCTAGGAAGCGCCAGAGTAAGCAAGAGCATCCCCACATGCACCAACAGACCAAACCCAAACAAGTAAAGGTTTCGAGTCAACCCTGGATAGAGGGGACGGAGATAATAGAAAGCCACTCCAAGCCCGGCGGATTCCAAAATTACACTTACGCCCATAATCACCCCAGGACCACCCAGCCAGAGCCGATACGCAGCGCTCATTATAGCGGCTATTCCCGCTGTTACAGGACCGCCAAACAACCCAGCGACACTGAGAACTATAGAACGCCCATCAAATATGAGCCCGGGCATAAGATTAACCGGCGTCATCATTCCTATGAGCGCAACACAGCCAAAGAGAAAACCGGAAAAGACCTGAGACGTCAGGGTGTACTTATTCCAACGACGTATTATCTGGCCGTGAATTACGACAAGGGACACCAGGAGACCTACGTTTTGAACCAGCTCCAGATAGAACATTGTCATTCTCCTTGGGCAAATATTCCTGACATGCTCCGAAACCTTTCTGAGCCACTCAATCAGTGGCCCCTAGCAATCTCTCGAGTTCTCGTTTCAGATCTTCCATGTTATAGGGCTTATGCAAAACACCGGCAGGACATTGACCCGGAAAGCTCTGCACTACCGCGTCCTCAGTGTAACCGCTGCACAGGATCACCTTGACATCCGGTTTGATCCTTATGAGTTCTCCAATAGCTTCAACCCCGTTCATTTTTGGCATTGCGAAGTCGAGTATCACCAGATCTATTTCATTTGATCGAGCCTGGAAAATCCGGGCGCCTTCCATCCATCTTGAAGCCGGAAAGGGAAAGTTCTATCGGGAACTCCTCTCCATGATTCGCTCGGAGGCCCGGCTCCAAAAAGATATTTCCCCCATGTCATTAACCAGGATGATTGAGTCAAAGACAGAATTAGTGATAGACTTAAATGTCTTTTCTCTCTCCCGAATATTCTCTCCCGCCATTTCCTCTCGGAGTTTTCCTTGATCCATCATTAGCTGCGCCTCATCGGTCTGAATCTGTAAGTGGAACAATAAGTAATTTCTCAAGTGATTCCAAATAACAATAATGGATTCCGTTTATATTTGGAAGACCGCCACAGTCTAATATTCGACTTCGTTATTGTTTTATCTTTTAATTTAGATAGGACAGGTTCGAAACTCCCGATATTTACAATGGTTTAAAAATGTATTACATTTTTAGTAATTATAGACATTTGGCCATGACTCAAGATCCACGTACACCATCTCGCCCAGGATACCCGGATTTTGTATTTGCATTTCACGATTGGAACGGAAATGGCAGGAATACCCCCACAATCCCGGTTGAGAGGAAATCATGATCGTGAAACATAATCCTTATTCGTTCCTTACTGGGGATTCGCCCTTTCTGAAAACCCAGCCCATGGAGCTGTCCAGCGGAAGGTTTGAGACTGAAGTTCTTTTCGAGTTGCATCATGAGGGAGTTATAGGACGGCCTCACGGCGGGATAGCAATGGGTTTGTGTCTCGACGCCTGGCGTAGATGCGCTGATCCTGAGTATCCGGTGGATGTCAGCTACAAATTTGGGGGCTCTGGAGTAGCCATTGGAGAAACAACCGACTTTTCAGTAGAGCATGAGTTACGAGCTAACGGCCCGGCGCTAATTGCGGAAATTGTCAAGAGAGGCGAAAAGACACCTTATCTCAAGGCTCAAATTACGCATGCCGAGGCCGACGCTAATCAGCGCCTACCGTTTATTAAACCCACCGGAGGGATGAGGAAACTCCCCTATTACAGAAACTGTTTCGTTTGTGGCCACCATCGTGAAGTAATTGGACTCAAAAGGAGATTTAGAGTCCATCCTCGTGGGGAATCGCCTCTCGTAACTACCACTTGGGGGGCCGTGGACAATGATCTGGACCGAGCCAAGCAGTTCAAAATTGCGAACGATGAACTGCATCCTGCGGTCCTCATATCCATATTTGATGAAAACTCCGGCTGGGCGGGGTTCTTGGCCACAAAGGGAGTGGGATTTACAGTGAGGATGAATGTGCGGTTAACTCGGCCTGTAAGCGCCACGGAACCGCTCCTGTTCATGAGTCGGCCTGCCGGTACAAGGGGAAATCCTAGGAAACCCAGGTTTTATATGGCTGAAGGCACAATTGTATCAATGGCCGACCCGGGCAGCCCTGAACCGGTAGCTTGGGGATGGGGTGAATGGCTGATTCTTGAGGAGTTGACCGAGCAAATCAAGAAAAATCTGCTTCCTGCAAATGATTGGGAGTGGATCTTTTTGGACAACATCTGATTCTACAGCCAATTGATAAGCATCGTCCTCGTAATACGCTGACCCAGTCTTGAATGCAGTATCGGCTGCGTCCATTTTGGAGTCTTGCCGGCAGGCGAAAAAGTGTGCCAGCGGTAATCCCATTACCATTAGGCCCAAAACCTTCATTTTGTGTAACCTCTTATACCATTTCGCCTTTTAAATCTTAACTCTCAGATATTCCAAGTTGGTCATTGAGCGAAATCTTTGTGGACATTTGATCTTTTTTGATCTTAAACTCAAATAGAAGCAAAAAATCCTTTCCCGAGAACCCGTCAAACGGTTCTGTGTCGAGAAAGGTTTCTATTAACATTATCCAACACTGTATCGAATGGGGAATTGAAGCCTGTGATGGGGCGGGAAACCGAACTGAAGGGACTATCCGGCGCTACGGCAAAGATGACCAAATCCCAGAAGACTGCAACAGACGGGTCGATATTGGCTGAAATTGAGCGGCTGAAATTGCGATTGCAAGAGGCCGAAGATGTTTTGGACTCCATTCGGCGCGGTGAAGTAGACGCTCTTGTTGTCTCGGGACCTGATGGCGATCAGGTATATACCCTCAATGGAGCTGATACAGCCTATCGCATCCTTTTTGAAACAATGAACGAAGGAGCCGCTATCTTAGGCGCCGACGGCACGGTCTTCTTTTGCAATAAGAGATTGTCATCCATGCTTAATAGCCCAATGGAAACTATCATTGGTCAGTCTATACTTCGTTTCGTCACCGCTGCGGATGCGCCATCATTTGAAGCCTTGCTGAATCTGGGGCTGAAAACACCTCAGCAAATCGAATTTAGGTTGAAATGTCACGATGGGAATATCGTTCCTTTTTATATTTCTACCAGCCCATTTTCAATTGAAGACTCCTCGAAAATTTGTATGATTGTGACCGACATCAGGGAACGCAAAAAAGCCGAAGCTAACCAGCGTGAAATCGAGCAGCGCTTCAGGGCTATCTTTGAAGGAGCCCAGGACTTCATTTTCATGAAGGATCTCGCTCTAAGATACACGCATGTCAATCCCGCTACGACAAAACTTTGGGGTGTCTCAGAGTCCGATATGTTGGGAAAAACCACTGAGGACTTCCTTTCAAAGAAAGAGGCCAAAACTATTAGGGAACTTGACACTCGTGCTTTAAGCGGAGAAACGGTGGAAGACTTAGTCACTAGAAAAATAAGGGGCGCCCAAATGACTTTCCACGAAGTCAGAACACCCCTGTCTAGCGGCTCAGGAGAGATCACAGGGGTTTGTGTAATATGTCGGGATGTGACAGACTTTCATAAGAGAGAGGATACGCTAAAGCTTGAGCCACAGGAATATCGTTCAGAGGCTATGAGGTCCGTTCTTAAACAGGCGGCGTTGGTAGCGTCCGGGAGAAATGGGATTCTGCTTTTGGGTGAGAGTGGCGCAGGTAAAGATTACCTCGCCAAATACATTCATGAGCGATCTGATCATTCTTCAGGACCGTATTTCTCCATAAATTGCGCATCTATTCCATCCGAACTTGCGGAATCCGAACTTTTTGGTTATGAAGCAGGGGCGTTTACCGGGGCCAATCGGCGAAAACGGGGCCTATTGGAACTGGCTGAGGGCGGAACTCTCCTGCTAAACGAAATAGGAGAGCTTTCTCCTACCCTACAAGCAAAATTTCTCACCTTTCTTGATACCAGGACTTTTACCAGGGTTGGCGGAGAACAAGAAATCAGGGTCAACGCCCGCATTCTTGCGGCCACAAATAGAGACCTCCAAAATGAGATATCGTCTGGCCGTTTTCGCGCTGATCTCTATTACCGCTTAAATGTGGTCTCAATAAGAGTTCCACCTCTCAGGGAACGAACCGAAGATCTGCCGATCCTGGTAACGCAGTTGCTGTCAACGCTGGCCAATGAACTGCAGATCAGTTCTGCGCCGGAATTGTCAGCCAAGGACATGGCCAGGCTTTACAATTATCACTGGCCCGGTAACATCCGAGAACTTAGAAACGTTCTGGAACGCGCGACAATCCTCTCAGGCGGAGGAACCATAAAGGTGGATATTGCAGGATCTGGGTTCTGTGACGCTGTTTCATCACAGTCTAGGGTCACAAATAGCGCCGACACTTCCACATTAGCTGATTCGATGCGGAATCTGAGTCGAGCGATGATAGAGGAAGCCCTAACGCGATCAAATGGTAAAAAGGAATTGGCCGCGTCCTATTTAGGGGTTTCCCGATTTACGTTGAGGCGAAGGTTAAAAAAGCTCGGAATTGATAAGCGTAATTAACTCAGCGCAATTAATATACGATGGTTTGTCGACAAATTTGTAGGACTCCTCATCCAACCATCCTTCAATCCATCACTCAATGCGGATTTTACCTCGTTCAGAAGTTCAGAATTCGAATTTGGTCCACTTTTGTGGGAGGCTCTATAGTATTTATTTTCTCCAGGTTTTTTGGCCACGGATATTACTTGCGATTCTTTTTGATTGTTCTTCATGAAAGTGCTACTAATTGCTATCATCTGAATTAATAGTAGCTTATGCCCACATGATTGACGCAACAATCCGCTGCAGGACGAGGCTCCAATAGTCAAAGAATGAGCCTCTCATACCTGTAGGCGTTGCTATTTCTCGCACTGTTCAAAAGGCTTTTGTCCGTTTTTACGCATTGCTGAATCACGCCTCGGCGCTGAACCTGAAGGTGGAGGAGACAGGCGCTATAATCTCAGATAAGCAACCAGTTAACGCTCATGCATAAAATTGGTCATTCAAGAACAGGAGGACTGGATCTGATGACGATGCTGACGAAATGTCCGACAGGGATTGAGGGATTCGATGAGATCACCGGTGGGGGGTTGCCTCAGGGGCGTCCTACACTGGTTTGCGGTTCCGCCGGATGCGGAAAAACACTATTAGGCGTGGAGTTTCTTGTCCGTGGGGCATTGGAGTATGACGAACCTGGGGTTCTTATGGCTTTTGAGGAAACTGAAGAGGATCTAAAAAAGAACTTCATTTCCATGGGATTCGATCTGCAAGGGTTGATAGATAGAAAAAAGCTCTTGATTGACCATGTGAGGATAGACAGAAGCGAGATTGAAGAAACGGGTGAATATGACCTGGAGGGGCTGTTCATCCGTCTGGCGTCTGCAGTTGACCAAATAGGAGCGAAACGGGTGGTTCTGGATACCATTGAAGCGCTCTTTTCCGGGTTTTCCCATGAGGGTATCCTCCGTTCTGAGCTACGTCGGCTGTTCATGTGGCTCAAAAACAAAGGACTTACTGCAATAGTCACCTCCGAGCGGGGCAAGGATACGATTAGCAAACATGGCTTAGAGGAATATGTAGCTGACTGCGTAATTCTGATGGACCATCGTGTCATGGGCCAGGTTTCCACAAGACGATTGAGAATAGTCAAGTACCGCGGCTCAATGCATGGGGCTGATGAATACCCGTTCTTGATTTCCAAAGGTGGAATATGGCTGGTCCCAATAACATCTTCGGCTCTGAACCATGTGGTTTCCGAAGAGAGAATCTCGACTGGAATCGGCGCATTGAACACTATGCTGGAGGGAAAGGGATATTATCGAGGTAGCTCGATACTGGTTTCAGGAACCGCAGGCACTGGGAAAACCAGCATTGCGTCTCATTTTGCCGATTCGGTGTGCAGTGGCGGTGAACGAACCCTGTTTGTGGCTTTTGAGGAATCACCCATGCAGATCGTTAGAAATATGAAGTCAATAGGCATCAACCTGGATCAGTGGTTAGAAAATGATCTTCTAAAGTTCCATGCGATTCGCCCTTCCCAGTATGGGCTCGAATCGCACCTGTCGACAATTCACCAGACAATCGATGAATTTAAACCAGCGGCCGTGGTGATAGATCCAATCTCAAGTTTTCTCCCGGGGGGAAGCAATTTTGAAATAAAGGAGATGCTGTTGCGGCTGGTAGATTTTCTAAAGAGTAATGGGATCACCTCACTCTTTACTGATCTAATACGTGGCGGAATAGTCCTGGAAAAGACCGATGTCGGGATGTCGTCCCTTATGGATACATGGCTCTTGCTTAGGTCTCTGGAATGCAGCGGTGAGCGTAACCGGTCGTTTTATATAGCCAAGTCCAGAGGGATGGATCATTCGCACCAAATCCGGGAGTTTCTCTTGACAGATAAAGGGGTTGAGCTGATTGATGTATACGTTGGGTCGGGCGAAGTCCTGACCGGTTCAGCACGATTCGCAAGAGAAGCTCAGGACAAGGCAGAGGCGCTGGCCCGGATACAGGAGATAGATCGGAAAAAGATTGAACTGGAGCAAAAGCGACATTTATTGAGCGCCAGAATCGCGGCCTTGCAAACCGAATTTGAAGCGGAAGAAAGAGATGTTACGAGACTCATCGATGAGTCTCTCTCTCGCGAAGACCTTTTGGGGCAAGTTCGTGAGGACATGGCACGGATTCGCCGGGCAGACTAAGTGATTTCCTGACTGTGTCCCAAAGGGCGAAGACCAAAGGAGACCATCAATGGATACACAGCTAAATGATGACTGCGAGGATGAAGTCGAAGAGGGTGCCTGGAATCTGCGTTTGTACGTGGCGGGACAGACCAATAAATCTATCACAGCCTTTGATAACCTGAAAAAAATATGTGAAGAATACCTTCCAGGGAAATACCATATAGAGGTAATCGATCTACTGGAGCAACCCCAACTAGCCCGCGGAGATCAAATCCTCGCTCTTCCAACCCTGGTAAGAAAACTCCCTGTTCCCATTAGAAAGATTATAGGTGATCTATCCAACACTGAGCGTGTTCTGGTTGGGTTGGACTTACGTCCAGCCCGGTAAAGAATCTAGGAGTCCCAGTGATGAGTCAAGAGAAAGAGATTAATGCGGCGGATAGGATGGAAGAGGCATCGTTGAGATCTGCAAAGGACAACTATGTATTACGATTATACGTAAGTGGTCAAACCACCAGATCGGTCCGTGCCATCGAAAACCTGAAACAATTATGTGAGGAGTATCTCAAGGGCCGTTGCGAAATTGAGATCATAGACGTATATCAGCAACCGGAGCGTCTTAAAAATGACGAAATTATCGGTGTGCCCACACTAATAAAGGAACTGCCTCTTCCAGTGCGAAAGGTTATTGGAGACCTTTCCGACACGGAACGGGTCCTGGTTGGACTGGCTTTGAAAGCGAGTAAATAAGAATGGTGTACGCCAATGACGGGCGAGGAACACGAAATGCCTGAGGATGGCGCCGGCGAACTTCAGGAGCTTCGAGCCCGCCTGAAAGAAGCCGAAGATACTTTGGACGCAATCCGAAGTGGGGCCATAGACGCCCTGGTCTTACCTGGTCCTGATGGGCCCAAAATTTTTACTCTTTCGGGAGCTGACGCTGTCTATCGGATTTTTTTTCAGGAAATGGCTGAAGGCGCCCTTACACTCAATGCTCAGGGAACAATTCTGTTTTGCAACCAAAGCCTTTCCGAGATGCTGGGGGAGCCTATTGAAAAGATTCTAGGGGCTTCATTGCAACGCTTTATCGTTTCTGAAGATATTGCGTCGTTTGAAACCGCACTGGAAAAAGCCTTAAAGGACGAAACCAGAGCGGAGATTACCTTACATACGAAACTCACTAAGGTCATTTGGTTGAGTATTGTCGCTTTTGGCCCTCTATCCTCATCTGTTGTAATGTCGGCTTTTGTCGTGGTTACCGACATCACGGAGCGCAAACGCATGGAGATGGAACATGAGCTTCTCCAGACTCAGAAACTCGAGAGTCTCCGAGTCATGGCCGGGGGCGTAGCCCACGATTTTAACAACCAGTTAGCGGTAATATTAGGAAACCTGGAACTGGCTCTTGATGATCTGCCCCATAATTCCGAGGCCAAAGCAAGCATAATCAACGCCATTCGGGCGTCTGAACGTTCAGCGGAACTCTCCAGACAGATGCAGATATACACGGGCAGCGCCTTTTATTTACCAGTGGACCTGGATCTCAACGAGTTGTTGAACAAGAACCGTGACCTGTTGAAATTGTGTGTTTCCATGCATGTCAGTCTAACGTTTCAAGTCCGTGGAGCGCTTCCTCACATCAAAGGGGATGTGGATCAAATAAATCGCCTGTTTATGAACATCCTGATCAACGCCTCTGAGGCGATTGGAGATAATCACGGAGAAGTTCAACTTTCTACAGGAGTCGTGGATTGCGATGAGATGTATCTCAGGTATAGCCGCCTTGAAACAAGGCCTGAACCAGGCCGTTTCGTCTTTCTGGAGATTACGGATTCAGGTTGTGGCATGACTCCTGAGACAGTGAGCAAACTTTTTGATCCCTTCTTCACAACAAAGTTTACCGGTCGTGGACTTGGCATGTCCGAGGCGCTGGGAATAGTAAAGAGTCATGGTGGAGCGCTGTTTGTGGTCAGTCAGATGAGGAAGGGAACTACGATACGGGTCCTGCTTCCTGTGTCGGAAAAGGCTCAGGCGCCATCCGTTAAGGTCATTGAAGAGGGTGAGATAAAGGTTCCGGCGCCGGTACCGGTTAATCGACGAAAAACCATTCTCATAGTCGAGGATGAACCTGGGGTCAGACTACTTGCTATTAGGCGTCTGGACGTATTGGGCTACGATACGATGGTCGCGGGAGACGGAGAGGAATGTGTCCAGGTTTTCCTAGAACGTCATAATGACATAGATTTGGTGATGCTCGACTTTGCAATGCCCAAAATGAATGGGATTGAAGCTTTCGGGGAGCTAATAAAGATCGAACCGGATGTCAAGGTCATACTTGCCAGTGGGTACACTGAGGATGATGTACTGCAGAGGTTTCCTGGGAAACGGCCGGCCGGTGTCTTGCACAAACCCTATAAAATGGAAAGCCTGAAGGGCGAGTTGGAGCGCTTGCTGGGGGGCGATAGTTGAGAGAAATCCGGAAGTGAAACAAACGCATGCCTCAAGAATCTTAGTCGTGGGTGACCAAATCCATGCGCTCCAAGGCGCATCAAGAATCATAGCCGGGGCCACGGATCTCCAAAAAGCAAGAGTCCTGGTTCGGTAAAGTCTTCGATTTTTGATTGAGTCCGGGGCGGTCTGGTTCGTACAGGTTTCACCTGAAAGCTAGGCCGCCCTTTTCAGGAAACAAGGGGAAACGTTGTGCAATAGCAACCTCTAGGGAAGAGGTAGGCACATAACTTTTGTGTATTATAGGACCATGTCCTACTAAAAATAACAGTTCTTTTTTCTTAAGAAAGGTAACCTGATTTAGCGAACATCACACTATCTACTGACTAGACTTGGGGGCGCTTTTTGTCTTTCCGGTCTCTTTGGACGTTTTAGGACATTCTTTTTCTTTCGCTTTTTGAGCTTCTTCTTTGGTCTTGAATGGACCGGCTATTGTGGTAGGTGTTTTTTCTTTGGCTTTAATCACCTTGCATACACCTTTTTTGTCTTTGACTACGACATAACTGTCACCCGCGGCAAAGGCGACTACAGTTGTCAGGACAAAAATGATGGCGATGAACAAACCTACTAAACGTCTTGCCTTCATGGTTCCCTCCAGGAAAATAGATTCTGTAAATCCTAATATTGTCCGGTTTACTAAGAAGCAATATTACCAGTCTGTTTCTTCACACATTGCCAGAGAAAAGCCGCTTGTTTCTAACCATTTCCAGAAATACTTAGCTGTCTAAAATCTGAGAATCAAAAATGGCGCTTTCTGACTACATTTTTCATGTTTGTGACCAAGTTTAATATATAATTCTTTTTTCTCAATAAATTTCACGTAGCAAACACCTAAAACAAGGCTTAGAAAAAACATGGTTAAGCCCGTGGTAATAGAACCTAGAATAGTTCCTACTCCAAAACAATAAATTATAGCTCCAAGTAACAACGGGTTCCTGCATTTAAAATAGGAACCCTCGAGTGTTAATTTTTCAGAAGACGCGACAGGATCTAGGTTACGTCGCCCTGTTTGAGCCTGTGACACTACAGTCCAAATTACTGTGAAAGACCCTAAAACAAGGCTAGCAAGACCAAGCATCATGTGTAAAACTCTGAAGCGATAGGTCAATAGGTATTCTTCAATTCCACAACTGGCTAACAATAACACAAGAGGAACTAAAACCAGAAAAAGGGCCATTCCAAATAGCATGGTGACTAATCTATACAATATAGACCATGGCTTACTTGCAATGCCCACGATTTCTCCCACAAATTTCTCATAGGCCACTGTTTCTAAACCTCATTAACCTGACTTTACTTGGCGCGTCTAGGGTAATCGCCCACAAAGTGTATTGAGTTATGCTAGCTGGAACCAGAAGCGGGCAGTTCATCAATTGATGTTTCAAACATTTCCAACGATTACAACGTTGGTTCGTGGCTATTCGTGATAGGGCAACAGTAATTTCTATTACCAGAATGTCGTTCTAAAGTTTCCAAGACCAAGTCTTTCAACTTGCGAAAGCATACTCGCTTCTTCATCAATATGCCTAGCTGAGCTGTTATGAGTTCTGGCAATGTCAAGAAAATTTCTTAGAAGTATGCCCCCATCGGGCCTAGAATTCATAAAATATTCCGTATGAGCCTGAACGCCGTAGGCGGGCCTGTCAGGGTGTCGAATAATTTGATATGGACATAGTTCGTTCTGGCCCAGGGCAATAAAACCTTTGGGTAGTCTCTTAACTTCGTCATAGTGGCTTTCCACAAGATTCAGGGATTTGTCCATGCCTGAAAAAAGTGGATCTTTATGAAGAACATTGATGTCGCGTCGCCCTTTTTCGGTGGGATTGTGTCCGTATGGAAAGCAGTCATCTTCTCCGCCCCGTATCGGCCCTACCTTTCCACCAAAGGCCAGAGCCAAAGCCTGGTGACCTCCACAAATCCCTATTACAGGAATACGCATGTCTTCGATAATGACGGGCAAGGCCTTAAAGAAATTGGCGAGATCCTCCCCGTTTTTCCCTTTATACCTGCACCAGGGTATACCATTCGGGCTCAAGACAAGAAACGCTGGACGCAATTTTTTCATGTTCTCAATAGTAATGTCCGAGTATGGCAACACTATTCCAGAGCCTTCAGCGCCAAGCCGCTTCATGGTTTCCTGAACTTTGACCGCCTGCCTCGAGGTCCTACCTGTAAACAGGTTGACCACGATCCACAATGAAGTCGCATCGCCATTCGCCGAATTCTGGGTTGTTTGAGCAATAGACGCAGCCTCTATTATGTCGGATCGACAGGTGGAATAATCAAACGCGAAAATCAAATTCAGCCCAATTAATAATAGGATGAGCGCTTTTTTCATGAAAACGTTTTCTCACTCTCTGATAAAAAACTATAACAACGGGCTCTGATAAGTAGCGTCCTAGTTCGTCTATACAATGCCCTAAATTTAATTACGTAACTCAACCCTCTAATATACGCATAAAAGGTCCCGCTGAGTCCTATTTTTCGTAAAAGACGAAGTAATCTTTAGTGTATCCCCGATCATATCGTTTCAATGTGTAATCACGTTGGTTTGGAGAGAGTTTGTCTCGTTTTACAACGTTATCGTTTTCATCCCGGAAATAAAAATTGCATACAACGTTATCAATATTTGCGTCACCGTGAATAGCCCGTTTGCACCCTGAAAGCGCCAAGGCTCTGGCAAGGTCTTTGGTGCTTACATGATGCCCCATGACGAATACAAGGTTTCCATCATCCCGGACACCAAAGGCGGTCCGATTTGCCAGAAACCAATTTGGCCTCTCCGTCGTGCTAATACCCCCAGCATCAATCAATCGACCACCCAAACCTATTTCAGAGTCAGTAACTTTTCCTTGGTCTATCACATTCTCAACGACCTTGCCGTTTTTCAAAATGAGATGGCTTAACTGCCGAGCGTCTTTAACGGTTGATGATGGAATGTCTTTACTCCATTCAAGCACATCAACTGAGTCATCCTGATAGACAACCAGAGTAGCCATCCCTGGAACCATAGGATAGACAACCTTACCTCTGACGTAATCGTTCAGCCGGAGCCCCCTGTATGGGGTTAGATTTCGGTGAACTGGAACTTTTAACGTTTTTCTAATCGCGCGATATCACGTCTATTTTTAATACCCTATTGACAAAACGTTAGAAATAGGA